>JBEVNF010000023.1:0-9186 GCA_040508255.1 Flavitalea sp. | reverse complement strand
TGCTTTATTATAGCTATTGATGTATGTGCTCCGATTTAATTTTTCCGGAATTCTTCTTAGATTGTACGCTGATACTACAATTCTGATTGCTGAATATTTGCCATTGCCTGACCTTTCAAAATATACGGAACGTGAAATTCTTGATCTTGCCTCAGGAGGAGATGAGCAGGCATTCGCACGTTTATTTTTTCTCCATCATCAACAACTTGGTTCGTTTGTATATCAGCTTACAGGTGACCGTGACCTTGCTGAAGAGGCTGTGCAGGAAGTGTTTATAAAGATCTGGAACAACAAAGAACAACTCACTGAAGTCCAGAACTTTAAACCATGGCTATTCAGGATTTCGAAAAATCATACACTTAATCTCCTCCGAAGATCTGTGCGTGAAAAGATCCGCCTGGCCGAATGGGAAAGGATGCAGACAACAGATGAATTAACTCTTGACCAGGACCAGTTTGAAATGGCTATGCGCGCCATCGAGCAACTTCCACCGCAGCAACAAAAAGTTTTCGTGCTTAGCAGGATCAGGAAAATGAAATATCATGAAATCGCTTCTGTGTTACGGATTTCAAGGGAAACGGTGAAATCCTATCTTAAGCTTGCTTCATCCTCTATTACAAGGTTTGTAAACAGTAACACGCCACTCTGGTCGTGGGTGCAGATTATCATGATCCTTATCTGCAAAAAATAATTTTTAAAAAATAATTCTTTCCATACCCCCTTTTCGGTGAGCCCGGTGTCTTGGGATAGTAACGCCTGCTAATTGCTATATGGACAAGACAAGCCAATTTTCACTTCTTCTTGAGAAATTCCGCAATGGAACCGCCAGCAAAGCTGAGTTGACCGAATTATTGACCATCCTGAATGATGAGCAGTTTGAAAACAATACAGCCACAGAAAATCTTCTATCTGAGATCTGGCAGAAAATCCCTGATACACCTCAGGTTTTTGATGAGGGTAAGAGCGAAATGTTGCTTCATAATGTGATGAATGCACCCGCATCAGTTGTTCCCATGCGAAGATCAAATTTGCGCAGGGTTATAGCTGTGGCAGCAATACTTATTATACTGGTGGGAGGATATTTCCTGATCCCAGCTCCAAAACAACCGTCCGGATCACCACTTGCACTGAATAAACCGGCTCAATCTTCTCCAATACTTCCAGGTACAAATAAGGCTGAACTGATACTTGATGATGGAACTTCCGTTGCGCTTGACAGCCTTAATAATGGCAGGATAGCTGAACAAAGTGGTGTGCAGGTCAGGAATGTGGATGGTAAAATCGTTTATACCAGAGGTTCAAAAACTGCCCCTATAATTTCTTACAATACGTTAAGAACACCGAAAGGTGGTTTCTATCAGCTTACTCTGTCTGATGGTTCAAAACTCTGGCTCAATGCTGCATCATCTATACGGTACCCTGTTATGTTTTCAGAAACAGAACGTGTGGTGGAGCTGAATGGTGAAGCATATTTTGAAGTTGCCAAAGATTCAGAACGTCCGTTTACTGTGAAAACAGATAATATGGATGTACAGGTGCTGGGTACACATTTCAATGTAATGGCGTACAATAACGAATCAGCCGTAAAAGCCACGCTGCTGGAAGGTTCTGTGAAGATCAGGGCAGCCGGTAATGATGCTTTGCTGACGCCAGGTCAGCAGGCAAAACTTAATTCGTCCGACAAAAAACTCGAGGTAATCAGCAATGTGAATGTTGAAGAAGTAGTGGCCTGGAAGAATGGTTATTTCCAGTTTGAAAGAGTGGGGACGGCTGAGCTGATGCGACAGATCGAAAGATGGTATGATGTGGAAGTGAAATTCGACGGACCCGTTCAGCCACGCGCATTTGGCGGAAAGATCGCAAGAAGCAGCAACCTTGAGAATGTGCTCAAAATACTTGAGTGGAGCAAGATCAGCTTCACCGTTGAAAATAAAACCATCACTGTAAAACACACAAACTAAACACCCCTCAATCTTAAGATGAAAACTGAAACCTGATTTGAACAGTGAGAACAAAAAAGCCGGTGTGTTACGAGCACAACCGGCGGACAGGTTCTAACAACTGTTGTGACACAACTCCCGGTTAAGGGAGCATTTATTGTTAAATTAAACCCAGACAAAGGTATGCGATTGAATTTTATTCGCAAGAGGCTCTATTGCCATCGGGGCCCTGCGACCAAAACATTGCTTGTTATGAAATTAACAGCTTTTATTCTACTGATCACGGTAATGCAGGTAAGTGCAAACGGATTCGGACAGAATGTTTCTATCTCCGTGAAAAATGCGCCACTCACAAAAGTCTTCAGTCTCATAGAAAAGCAGACGGACTACGTTTTCTTTTTTGATCATTCACTCCTTGATAAAGGGAAAAAGATCACCTATCGTGTCAGCAATTCACAATTGCGTTCGGTACTTGATTCCTGTTTTCGTGATCAGCCATTCAGTTATGATATTGTCGACAAAACAATCGTGGTGAAAGAACGTGCACCTGAAAAAACATATGTGGCGCCAAAAGAGATCAGCAGGTTTCAGCCATATACCGGTAAGGTTACAGGTGCGGATGGTGCAGGATTGACAGGTGCATCGGTGGTTGTTAAGGGTACATCAAAGGGTACACAAACTGATGCGGATGGAAACTTCAGCATTGATGCCGAAGCCAGAGATGTACTTGTAATATCTTACATCGGACATATTGCGAAAGAGTATACACTTGGAAGCAATGCTGCCCCCATAGTCATCAAACTTGAACCTGAAGCAGCGACTGCTGATGAAGTGGTGATCGTTGCGTACGGACAGGTTCGCAAAAAAGATCTTACAGGTTCGGTGTCGCAGGTGAAATCAAAAGATATCAACGCATTGCCTTCTACCAATGTTGTACAGGCCCTGAGTGGTCGTTCAACAGGTGTACAGGTTCAGCAGAATAATGGTACACCAGGTGGTCCTGTAAGTGTTCGTATCCGTGGTGTGAATTCAATACTTGGCGGAAACGAGCCATTGTATGTGGTGGATGGTTTTCCCTATAGTTCAAACCCGACATTTCTTCAGAATGCAGATATTGAGTCTATAGAGATTTTGAAGGATGCTTCTTCGATTGCTATGTACGGGTCACGCGGTGCGAATGGCGTTGTGATGATCACTACAAGAACAGGTAAGAAAGGGGAGCGTTCAAATGTGACTTTTGAGTCCAGTTATTCAATGCAGCAGGTTACCAAAAAAATGAAACTGCTTTCGCCTATTCAATATGCTGAATTGTATAATGAACAGGCGAAAAACGATGGTCTTGCTCCGTACTTTACACAGGGTGCCCTGGACTCAATCCGCAATGGTCCTGCGACAGACTGGCAAAGTCTCGTGTTGCGCAATGCACCAATTTCGAACAACAACCTAACGATCAGTGGAGGAAATGAGAAAACAAGATTTTCACTTTCTGCCGGCGCTTTTTTGCAGGATGGAATTGTGCATAACAGTGATTTTAAACGCTATTCCATGCGTGCAAATGTGAACCATGATATCAGCAAGGTTTTTAATGTTGCTTATAATGCAACGCTGACAAGGATCACAAGGCTTTTGCAGAACTCAGAACGTGGAAACCGTGGTAGTGATATATTCTCTGCCATGCTGATGGCTCCGCCAACATTGTCGCCCTATCTGCCGGATGGGTCATATCGCAGACTTACAACCGCATATCCGTTTATATCGAATGCTATCATTAACCCGATGGTGAATCTTAATGAGAATTCTAACCAGATCAAAGCTGACAGGATTTTATCAAACCTGGGATTCACCATCAAGCCGCTTGATGGCCTAAGTATTCGTATCTCCGGTGGTATTGAGAGTTCAAATGATCGTACTGATGCCTATAATAATATTGAACCTTCAACAAATTCAGTGGGTGCTGCCTCGATTGCGACAAGTCAGTTTACAAATCTTTTGAATGAGAATATCGCAAACTATACAAAGACGTTTAACGACAAGCATTCAATCGCGGTTACAGCAGGATTTGCATACCAGGAAACTGTAAGCACATCTGCGAGTGCAAATGCTGTTGGATTTCTAAGTGATGTGACTGGTACAGGAAATATGGGTGCTGCTGCAACTCCCGGCATACCACAATCCGGTTACAGCAAGGATGCACTTGCATCGATCATTTCGCGTATCAATTACGGGTTTGATGATCGTTATCTCTTTACTGTTAGTTTCAGACGTGATGGATCTTCAAGGTATTCTGCAGATAATAAATGGGCAAATTTCCCATCTGCAGCTGTAGCGTGGAGAGTCTCGAAAGAGAAGTTTATGGTAAATGCGGCGGCTGTTTCTGATCTTAAGATTCGTGCGAGTTATGGACGCACAGGAAGCAACTCCCTGAGCCCTTATCAAACACTTACCCAGCTCTCAAGTTTCAATACGATTTTTGGTGATGCCTTAAGTATTGCATACGCACCGAACACCCAGTTGCCGGGTAATCTCAAATGGGAAACCACTAATCAGCTTGATGTTGGTATCGATGTAGGGTTGTTGAATGATAAGGTTCGTTTTACAGCGGATTATTATATCAAGAATACCAGTAACCTGCTTAACAGAGTGCAGCTTCCTTCTTCAACAGGATATTCAACAACAGTGCAGAACGTTGGAGAGATCCAGAATAAAGGTTTTGAGTTTGGCGTTGAGTCAGATATCATCAGGAAGAAAGACCTTACATGGAATGTCGCTGCGAATATTTCGTTTAACCGCAACAAGATCATGAAGCTTTACAATGATCAGGATATTTATGGTCAGGGTGTTTATACCGGATCATTGAATGATGTGGTGAATCTTTTACGACCTGGACAGCCACTCGGTATTTTTTATGGCTATGTTGAAACAGGTTATACTGCAACCGGAAACATTCAATACCTCGATCAGAATAATGATGGATTGATCAATGCTTTCGACAAAACTTATATCGGCGATCCTAATCCTGATTTCATTTATGGTTTCAATTCTGTTACACGTTACAAAGGGTTTGAATTCACTTTGTTTATACAGGGTTCACAGGGTAATGATATATTCAATCTGAACAAAGCATCAACGCTTGATCTTGGTATGGGATTGAACCAGCCACAGGATATCTATGATAATCACTGGACAGCGGATAAGACAAATACAAAATATCCAAGGATCTCTAATGCATTAAATGGTAATATCAGTACAAGGTTTGTGGAAGATGGTTCTTATTTACGTTTCAAGAACATTCAGCTTGCCTACAACCTTCCTGCAACACAATGGAAACTAAACTGGCTCAAGTCTGCCCAGATCTATGTAAGTGGTCAGAATTTGTTCACTATCACAAATTATTCATGGTATGATCCTGAGGTGAACGCTTATGGTTCCGGTAATTCTGTTACACAGGGTATCGATTATTCCATCTATCCAAACAGTAAATCAGTAACTGTAGGTATCCGTTGCGGATTTTGATTTTATTACTATTAACATCATTTGTATGAGAAATATATTTCTTTCAATCATAGCCCTGCTTGCGCTCGCTTCGTGTGCAAAGCAACTTGAAGAAAAACCAAAGTCGATTGCGGCTGAGGTTTTTTATAACACACCGGCTGAAGTTGAATCCGGCCTGAACGCAATTTATGAACCTGTACGCGGCGTCGGAAGTTTTGGTGCGCTTTACCCGATACAGCTTGAAATTTATACCGAGTATATGTATGGTCGCGGTAGCCATGCTCCCCTGAATACATATACCGGTCTGGATAACACGAATATTGGCCGGATTGCTGGTATGTGGAATCTTTTCTATCGTGCGATCAGGAACGCGAACATTGTGATACTACGTGCACCTGAAGCAACCCAGGTTAGTGCCGAGGGTAAGACCAGATATCTTGCGGAAGCAAAATTCCTCCGTGCACTCTGGTATTTTCATCTTGTAAGAAACTGGGCAGGTGTTCCCATCCGGACTGAACTTAACATGGACTCCATCAGTCTGAGAAGAAACTCTCAACAGGAAGTGTATGATCTGATCCTGTCCGATCTGCAGACTGCGGTAAATGATCTTCCGGATGCACCGCGTTTGATTGGTTCTCCATCCAAATGGTCAGCTAAAACATTGCTTGCTGATGTCTATATGAACACGGGTAATTTCACCGGCGCAAGACAGGCCGCGTTGGAAGTGATCCAGTCAAATAAGTACAGCCTGGTTCCTGTAAGTGTGGCAGCAGATTTCAATAAGATTTTTGGTCCTGATGTGGTGAATAGTTCTGAGGAGATTTTCTATCTGAAATATTCCAATAAAGTTGCAGGGCAAGGAAACCAGTATCCTGCATATGAACATTATCCCAATTCAGGTTACTATCCACCAGCCGGATTCTATACTTTGTACAGCGATTCTGATAAAAACCTGTTTGCAAAGAACTGGGACAGATCAGATCTGCGTTATGATTTCAACTGGTATACACAGGCATTCGGACTTGGTGCCACTACAATCCTTGGAAAGAAGTTCAGTGATCCTACTGCAACGAATTCAAATTTTGCAGGTAATGATTATCCTATGTATCGTTATGCTGATCTTCTATTGTTCTATGCAGAGTGTGATGCAAGAGAAGCGGGTTCTGTAACCGTGGATGCACTTGAAAAACTTAATATGGTCCATCGTCGTGCTTATGGTAAACCTGTTGGATCCCCGGATGCGACTGATATCACGCTGGCTTCTGTGCCAACACTTGAAAGTTTTATTGACCGGATTGTGAAAGAGCGTGCATATGAAAACATCAACGAAGGAAAACACTGGTTCGATCTTAAGAGACTTGGCAAGGTTAAACAGGTTATCCAGGAAATCAAAGGTATTGCTGTGGCTGATAAACATCTGCTCTGGCCGATCCCTACTGATGAAACAAATTACAATCCAGCAATCAATCCTGCCACTGATCAAAATCCAGGGTATTAATAAAAATAGTTTGATATGAATCTGAAAAACAAATTGCTTGCTTCTGTAGTAATGTTCGGGCTGATCAACTCTTCAAGTGGTCAGACCGGTTCGGAAGCTGATATCTGTATTTATGGCGCAAGTTCGGCCGGTGTTATCGCAGCTTATACTGCGGCTAAAATGAACAAGAAGGTTATCATCATCGAACCGGGTAAACATCTTGGTGGTCTTACCAGTGGTGGTCTTGGTTATACTGATATTGGTAACAAATATGCGATCACAGGTATAGCACTGGATTATTATCGTAAGATCGGAAAGCACTATGGCAAGATGGAACAGTGGGTATTTGAACCTTCCGTAGCAAAAAACCTGTATGAAGAATATCTTTCTGCAGCAAATCTCAAGGTTAATTACGGTCAGGAACTTCAGAGTGTTGTAAAAAAAGATGGCAATATTCAATCTGCTACTTTTTCTGCAGGCGGTGCATTGCTGACTGTAAAGGCTAAGATCTTTATGGATGCAACCTATGAAGGCGATCTTATGGCTAAGGCCGGAGTTTCGTTTACTGTGGGCCGTGAGGATAACAAAAAGTATGGCGAAACTTATAATGGAGTTCAGTTGCTGAACAAGCATCAGTTTCCTGATGGTATTGATCCGTATAAAACACCCGGTGATAAAAACAGCGGACTTGTTTGGGGCATTAGTGATGTTAGCCTTGATCCCCAGGGAACAGGTGATAAAAAAGTCCAGGCATATAATTTCAGGATTTGTCTTTCTGATGATCCTGCAAATAAAGTTGAGATCACAAAACCTGATAACTACGATCCTGCCCGTTATGAGTTGCTGTTAAGATTTCTTGCGAAGAAACCAGCGGGTGATCTTTGGGGATTTTTGAAATTTGATCTGATGCCAAATCATAAAACGGATATCAACAATAATGGTCCGTTCTCAACGGATATGATCGGTATGAACTATGGTTTTGCGGAAGCTGATTATGAAACAAGAAGAAAGATCCAGAAAGAACATGAAGATTACGTGAAAGGTCTTTTATACTTCATTGGACATGATGAGAAGATGCCGGCTCATCATCGTGAGCAGATGCAGAAATGGGGATATCCAAAAGATGAGTACACCGACAATGGTAACTGGTCGCCGCAAATGTATGTACGCGAAGCACGTCGTATGGTTGGACAGTATGTAATGACCCAGGCAAACTGTGAAGGAAAAGCTGTTGCAACCGATGCTATTGGAATGGCTGCTTATACAATGGACTCGCACAACTGTCAGCGTCTTGTTGTTAATGGCATGGTGAAGAATGAAGGTGATGTGCAGATCGGCGGCTTCCCGCCTTATCCTATTTCTTACGGATCAATTGTACCAAAGGAAGCAGAATGTAAAAATCTGTTTGTGCCAATCTGTTTATCTGCATCACATATTGCATATGGTTCAATAAGAATGGAACCTGTGTTTATGGTACTTGGTCAGTCTGCCGCTGTTGCTGCGGTGCAGGCAATCGATAACAAGATCAGTGTGCAGAAAGTCGATGTAAAGAAAGTACAGGCAAAGCTTGCGGCTGATCCGCTTGCCGATGGCAGTACCCCTGAAATAGTGGTTGACAATGAAAATAAGGCTGCAGTTACATTTAAAGGTGACTGGAAAACGATCAAAGGCGGTTTTGGCCCTTCAATGCTGATTGCTGCGAAAGGTAGTACTGATGCATCTGTTACTTTCAAACCTGTAGTTAAGAAAGCCGGTGCGTATGATGTGTATGCTTATTTCCTGCCTAAGTATGCAGAGGTGTCAAAGACAGTGATAGTCGTTGTGAATGATGGAAAGACTGATAAGGAAATTCCTATCAAATTATCAGAACTTGTGGCGTTGGGACAAACTTCGGGCGAGTGGATCAGTCTTGGAAAATTTGATCTCCCGGCGGGTAGTAAAGCTTTTATGAAAGTGACCACTGCTGGTGCCGATGGGGTTGTGCTGGCGGATGCAATGTTGCTGAGACCGGTACGATAAGATTGATAACATTTTGAGTTTCGGTTTTTATAAGGTAATCGTTTTATCTTGTAAAAACCGAAATTTCGTTTTATGGATTATCCTGAATTATCAAATGAGCTTTTGTTGCTTCGACTTTTAGGTCCGGGTGATTTTGATAAACTCTATAAAGTCGCATCTGATCCTGCTATCTGGGCAATACATCCTTCACCTGACCGGTATAAAAGAGAGGTATTCCAGGTATTCTTTGATGGTGCAGTCGCTTCTGAAAGTGCATAT
>JBEVNF010000092.1:0-4835 GCA_040508255.1 Flavitalea sp. | reverse complement strand
ATGCGAATGAAACCATCCAGTTTGTTCCGTTAACAATGAAAGACCTGATAGGCTCAGGTGATCCGCATCTTGGTGAGTTTAATTTCCGTGAAAAGGTTTCCGCGAGTATGTTCTCAAAGGCGGAGATCAAGGTAGAAGGAGAATCGTCCGGAAGGGTTGCCCGCGCGCGGACTGGGTTCAGACTTACATCTAAAGGCGACGGCCCTTCAGTCGATGATCAGGCTTCATTTGATAAACGTTATCTCGAGGCGCTGAACCAGGTAAGTGCCGGCAAGGCAAAACCATCCCGGTTCAGGGAGTTGTTCAATGAGAAAAAGAAGATGAATGAATTTGTGCGGCAGACAAAGCTCAGCATGCAGTTGCCTGATTTCAATCTGGAGAAGGGCGAAGCTGTTGGTTTCAACATTGTGAATACAAATGCGACAACCGGTATCGTCAAAGGTGGGATTACATTGGTGATTATAGGATGAAAAAAGACTTTGATTTTGCGCATTCAAAAAACAAAGATTTTGTTTAAACAGAATCTTTGTTTTTTGAATGCGCGGTTTGAGCCCCTTAAACTCTTGTTTTCGGGGTATCGTGAAACCGGGTTGCCCTAAGCTGAAACCAACCCTAAAGCTTTCTTCAAATCATCCCCTTCCCAATCACCCTGGAATCTTTCACCATTTATAAAAAAGCTTGGTGTTTGATTCACGCCACTGCGAAGCCCGCTCATAAAATGTTTGTCAACCTTTTTTGAAAGCTCCTCATCTGTAAGAGCTTCATTAAAAGCATCTGTATCGAGTCCTGCATTTTCCGCATAACCTGTCAGCGCACGGGAAGTAAGGTTGCGTTGATTTTCAAACAACAGGCTATGCATCTCCCAGAACCTGCCCTGTGTATCTGCCGCTTCTGCAGCTATTGCCGCGGCCTGCGCATGAGGATGAATTTTTTTCAGGGGAAAATTTCTGAACACAAGCTGAAACTTGTCGCCATGATCTTCAAGAAGCTTCTTTATGATTGGATATGCGCGCCCGCAATGCGGACATTCAAAATCACCGTATTCAACCAAAACTACCGAAGCCTGCACATTGCCTGTGATGTGATCAGATTCGGAAACTGCGGGGGTAAGTGCCATCGGTAAATGTTTAATTTATTTTGAAGTTGCGCCTTCCATTGATTCAAGGGCTTCAAGTATTCCGTCTGCACCGGGATTCTCATCGATAGGTGAGAGATAGGACCATTTGATCGTGCCCTCTTCATCCAGCAGGTAAAGACCTCTTCTCGCTGTCCCTTCCTCTTCATCATATACTTCATATAATTTCGAAACCTTTCCCTTCGGTTCAAAATCAGCAAGCAACATGATATCGAGATTTCTTGATTCTTTATAACCAAGATGGCACCATCTGCTGTCAACAGAAATGCCGAGCACCTGAGTATCGTGTTCTTCAAATATGTTTTGCATCTCATTGTAAAGCGCAAGCTGATCACCACAAACCGGGCTGAAGTCGGCCGGGTAAAAGACAAGCAACACTTTTCTTCCTTTGTAATCTGAGAGTTTCACTTCTTTATTATCCGGTGAATAGAGCGTGAAGTCAGGTGCTTTTGAATTATTGGAAAGCATAGGTTATATTTTATATTATTTAAATTCGATTGATCCTGTACTTTACTGAGTCTTGCTTCGGCAGGCAAACCTGCAGATAACAATGAGTTAATATGACCGCAATATCTTTGCCAGCCATTTAAGTTATTAAATCTCTGATTATGTATAAGGTCTTTGTTTCGTTTTTGTTCACTTTGTGCGCGTCGATCACTCTCCAGGCTCAACAGGCAAAACACGTAGTGCTTGTGACAATCGATGGCTTCCGTCCCAACTTTTATATGGACAGTTCATGGCAGGCGGTAAACCTCATGAAACTGAAATCAGAAGGAACACATGCGCTTGGTGTGAACAGTGTGTTTCCATCAATGACCTATCCTTCACATACTACCATTGTGACTGGTGTGAAACCCGCAAAACATGGAGTGTATTTCAATAGTATGTTTGAGCCAACCGGGTCAACCGGAAAGATTTATTGGAATGATACCTCCATCAAAGCAAAAACATTGTGGACAGCTGCAAAGGAAAAGGGCCTGGTAACCGCTGCGATGTTCTGGCCGGTTGCTGCAGACGCCCCGGTAACTTATAATATTGCTGATATCGGTAGTCTTGGTGAAAAGGCGCGTGAAGATTATTCGTTGCCAAATGGATTTTTAAGGCAGGTGAAAAAAGAACTGTTCAATGATTCTGCAAGGGTTGAATATGGTAAAGATCAGAACGTTGCTGCAATTGCTGCTTATGTGATCAAAAGGTCAAAACCAGCATTGATGACGATCCATTTGTTTGGGGTTGATCATTATTCGCATGAGGCAGGTCGTGATGGCGCCGCCCCAAGAGCTGCGGTTCGTGCGGCTGACAGCGCGATCGGTATCATCAGGAAATCACTCGAGGACGCAGGAATCTGGAACAATACTGTATTTATTGTAACCGGAGATCATGGTTTCACAGATGTTGAAACTAGTGTTAACCCGAATGTATGGCTCGCTGAAGCTGGCTTTATAACTGATGTTAAGAAAGATGAATGGAAAGCGCAATTCTATTCAGTGAGCGGAAGCAGCTATCTTTATCTGCGTGATAAAAAAGATAAAGCAACCACAGATGCGGTACTTCAATTGTTGAATAAACTTCCCGCAGATCAGAAGAAATATTTCCGCGTTATCACAAGAAAACAACTGGATGCTGAAGGTGCAAACCCAGAGGCAGCATTCGCTTTAAGTGCGGAAAATGGTGCAGCACTTGGCAACGCCATAAAAGGTGAAGCAATCAAATCACGCAAGAAAGGTGGTGTTCATGGTAACTTCCCTGACTTCAAAGAGATCCAGACCGGTATGATCACAACCGGTCCGAATATTAACAAAGGTGGCGTAGTGCGAGAGATGGGCCTGGTTGATTATGCACCGATGATCGCTAAAATACTTGGTTTAAATATGCCTGGAGGTGATGGAAAAATTCCTGCAGGCATATTTGCCAGATAACTTTTTTTCAAAAGTTGAGGGTTCCGGCTCTCAGCCCGGACCTCTCCGTTTAGTATCAAATTTATTTCCCGGCATGACATTTTTGGTAACTTGCTACCGATGACAATAAGGTCATCAAAATATTCAAAACAATATATCATGAAACCGAATATTGGAATTAAAGAAGAGCATAGGGCAAAGGTCGCAGAATCACTTTCAAAAATCCTGGCTGATGAAGCCGTACTTTATCAAAAAACCAGGAACGCACACTGGAACATCGAAGGTCCTGACTTTCACTCGATGCATCTGTTTTTTGAATCGCAATATGAACAACTTGCAGAGATAGTTGACAGCATCGCGGAACGTATCAGATCTATCGGTCATTACGCGCCGGGTACCATGAAAGAGTTTCTTGAGCTTACACATCTCACAGAAAAGATCAGTGGTAAAAACGATAGCCAGAATTATATAAAGACATTGCTTGCAGATCATGAAAGCATTCTTACTCACATGCGCGAAAACATAGACAACTACATGACAGCATTGCATGATGCGGGCACCAGCGACTATGTAACGGGTTTGATGGAAACGCATGAAAAGATTGCGTGGATGCTGAGAGCGCACCTGGTTTAGATTCTCAAAACAACTTTAGGAAGCGATTACTGTGATCAATACTGATCCCGGTAGTCGCTTTTCTATTGATAGAAATCCCGCCCGAACCCCAGTTACGCTATTGCGGTAAAAAATATTTTCAAAAAACTAATCAATTAGTTGTCCTCCTAATGAATTAGTAGTAATATTGTTTTAGCAATCCAACTGAACATTCTTAATTATCCCGAATTGATGCGCATCAGGCGTAGCGGGCATCTCATTGGGTAGTCCAAAATAATTACAATGGTAAAACTGGCAAAACGCGAAGAACAGATCATGCAGGCTTTTTGGGATCTGGGCAAGGCATTTATTAAAGAGATCATCCCTAACCTTCCCAACCCCAAACCTCATTATAATAGTGTGGCAACGATGGTTAAGATCCTTGAAGAAAAAGGTTTTCTTGATCATGAGGCCGTTGGAAATGTTTACCAGTATTTTCCGCTTATCAGTCGTGAAGAATACCAGGGGCATGCGATGAAAGATATCGTGAGCCAGTATTTTGATAACTCGTACCCACGCATGCTTGCCTTCTTTGCCAAGCAGCAGAATCTCTCGCAGGAAGAGATGAAAGAAATTCTTGAAATCATCAAAAATCAAAAGCCATGATGCAGTATCTGATCAGTGCAGCGCTCATGCTCGCCGGCTGCCTTTCTTTTTACATGATCTTTTTGAAGAAGGAAACTTTTTACAGGTTGAACAGGTGGGTATTGATCGGATGTTTGTTGTTGTCGTTTGGCCTGCCTCTGATAAAAGTACCGGGGAGTTTATCCTTGAGGGATAACGCAATGCTGTCAATGCTTCAAAAGCCTGAACCATTGGTTGACATCAATGATTCTCTTCAGCAATTTAACTCACTGGATTCTGCTGTCTTTGCACAAAGCATTGCCGCAGGGTTTAGGAAGAATGATACTTCAGCCAAAGAGGCTAAGAAAGCGGCACCTGTACAAATTATTCAACAGAGTAATGCTGCTCAGGCCCCATCATTCTTTTCATGGGAAAAAGCAAAGACATGGATCGTGTTCCTGTACTGGTTTGGCGTTGCCGCATTCATTATAAATTTTGTAATTCAATTGATCCTGTTATTAAAGAGAGCATACTCATTGCCTTTTATACAGGATGGAAAATTCAGGATTGTTGAACTAAGTGGTGAT
>JBEVNF010000541.1:0-8572 GCA_040508255.1 Flavitalea sp. | reverse complement strand
CGTTCTGCCGACTATTGAATGTAGAGATATCATCATTATCACTGAAATAGTCAGCAACGTTCGACAACCGCATTGTTACCGTTTTTGAGATCGGTTCAGAAAATGTAACATTCAGATTAGTGCGGAATGTATTCTGATCACGGTTACGCAACTGATCGAGCCTGGTATAATATTCAGCAGGATTATAGAAAGCGTTTTCTGCTTCATTGTACTGATCGAGATCAGTGCTGTTTGTGTTGAGATTACTTGTGATGTTCAGCGTGCGTCCCTTCTTTTTGAAAGATTTGTTATAATAGATATCATGCGAATAACTTATGCCGTTACTCACGTTGTTCTGACTATTGATACTCTGACTCAGCTTCGGTTGAAAATTGTTGAAAGCATTTGTTTCCAGATTCCTGTCAACCAGGTTCTTTCTGAAAGTCAGATTGGGTGTATAAACAAAGTCTGATAAAGAATCGATTTTCCAGCGGATACGCCCACCAACCTTATGACTGAAATCATCATTAAGCTGGCGGTTCACACTTCTTGTAGTTAGTGCCGTATCACCAAGAAACTGCTCTACATTGGTGATCTGCCTAATATCACTGTTGATATGTCCATAAAAATACTGAAGGTTTAAAGTGAGCTTTTTTCCTATCTGGTGATTGGCATTAAAACCAGCACCGGTAGATCTCTGCACACCCTGACCAGTTCCCCCGAAAGAGACATCATTAAATGAAAAACCACCGTCAGAGAATACACTGATGGAATTGACCCCACTCCTCTGAAATCCACCCATGCTGCTGATATCGCCAAAACCAAATCCCGGCTTGTTAAGGTTGTTTGTGTATGCAAGCGCACTCAGCTGAAAAGTATCCCTGAACATATTCACGATACCACCTGCTTCATATCGCTTATCGGTTCCGCCGCCGGCGTATACCTTACCAAACAAACCCTGTTTTATTGCTTTTTTGAACGTAAGATTGATCACCTTTCCAACATCGTTCGGATCCATATCGGGATTTGCATTCAACTGTTCTTTATCGTCTGTTACCTGCACCTTATCAATAACATCTGCCGGCAGATTCCGGGTTGCAATCTTTGGATCACCACCAAAAAACTCCTTTCCATCAACAAGGATCCGGTTGGCTTTCCGACCGTTAACGGTGATGTTACCGTCCCTGTCAACATCCACACCAGGAAGTTTCTTCAACAGATCTTCAACAAGTGCAGTTGGCAAGGTTTTAAACGCAGACGCATTAAACTCAATCGTATCCTTCTTAAAACTCACCGGTGGACGCTCAGCAGTTACCACCACTTCGTTCATTGATGCCGGATCATTTACTAATTTAAGTGAACCCAGATCCAGCGCCGGCTTATCCGGGATAAGCATGAATTCATGCCTGTACGTCCTATACCCTGAAAAACTGATCAGCACCCTCGCTTGTACATTCAATGGCAGCCCTGGCACCTTAAATGCGCCCGAGGCATCAGATAAACGATAGGTAAGTATGGTAGTATCCTCTGCCCGAAATACGGTTACCGTTGCAAGAGAAAGGGGTTGATTGGAAACAGAATCGAGTAGTTTACCCGAAATGGTTCCCTGGCCAAAAACTGATCCGGCACTCAGTAAACAAAAAGCAAAGACAATAAGCAGAGATTTGAAAGACATCTACGAGATTTTCGTAATGATACGAACTTTTCATAATTCTCAAAAACTTTTTTTCCAGGCTGCTCAGAATTTTGTGACGTTGTAGGTGAAGGTGAGCATGAAATAACGCTGCAAAACATCCTGCTGAACATCTTCGATATAGTTGGCGGTAACGTTGCGGTACACACTTGTGTTCTGGTTCAGAAGATCATAAACAAGAAACCGCAACGTTCCCCTATCCTTCTTAAGCATTTTCATACTCGCGGAAGCGGTCCAGCTCGTCACGCTCTTGCGGAACCCGGGTGCTATGCGGTTGTTGTAATTAGTATTGACCGTGTTTTCAATAGTGAACTTTTTAGTGAGGTATACATTCAGATCAAGACCGAGATTTTGAGTGATAGTTGATGCAATCTGTCCGTTCTGTTCAATCGAGTACTTTGTATCATTAAATCTGATAGTATACCGTGGGGAAAGATCAAACACTTTTTCTTTCTGGATCTGGATATTGATACCCTGGGAGAATCCATAACTTGTGGCGCGGTTGATAACCTTATTATTCAGCACCGTGTTGCGATTAATATTAGCACCGGGGTTCAGATTTATCCTTGCTGTAAAATTCTTTTTCTTCCAGGTTTTGCCGTAGTTGAAATAAAAACTTGCGCCGGAGTTACCGTTCGTATTTACCGGCCGCGAGATCTGGCGCGCCGCACTGTCGTAATAAACTTCCTGCGTGATCTGATTGGATATCGTGAAAACCGATACACCGGTAAACATATATGCATTGCTCTGGAGATTTTGCCGTTGAAAGTTCGCATTTATCCGGTGTGTGAACGATGGCTGCAGATCAGGATTACCCAGGGTGATATACAAGGGATTCGCATTATCCCTGATGGGTTGCAACTGTTGAATGGACGGTTGCTGCGTATTTCCGTTATAGTTTATATTGATTGAGTTGGTCTGACTCAACTGTAAACCAAAAGCGGCTGCAGGAAAGAAGTTCGCAAAACGCTGACTCATCAGGCTGTCAGTTGTAAAGGAGTAGTTATCCTGCTTCAGGAAGCTGATAGTGTTGCCCAGGGTTGCCCTGATTTTTTTTGATCGGTAGTTAAAAGTCAAACCCGGGTTAACAGAATTGTTTTTATTACGGAAAGAGTTTGACAACAACGAGTCTTCGATATCATACTTCCCGGTGGCACCATTCAGGTTATTCGTGATCCTTGCATTGTTATTAACGGAAGAACTATAACCGATCCTCAGGATAAGATTCAGATCTTTCGAGATCGGCTCGCTATACGTTGCATTGATATTTATATTTCTTCCTTTGGCGTCATCATTACTTCGTTGATCAAGACTATCGGTCACCATGGAGCCATCGATATTGTAGGTATTCAGACCAATGTTATCATTTACACCTTCTGATCTGTCAGTGCCTGCGGAAAGATTCATGGTTATACCGCGACCCTTCTTTCTAAATCTCCTGCCGAAAAACATATTACCGTTCAGGGCAAGATTATCGCTGGTTGTGAGATAGTTGTTGATGCTTGAGTTGATTCTCGTGAATTTAAGATCCTCCGAATATGAATTGTTCGCATTGAGCGATCTGCCATTGTTCATATTCGCTCCAACATTAAAGTTCAGATTGGTTAGCGTATCCAGATCGACATTTCCATGCATCGAAAAGTTGTGACCCTTATTCTCAGATTGCCGCTCGCTTTGTGAGATGTAATAAAAACTGGTGTCCGGCAGGATATTTTCCCGGCGCCTGCGCTGATTGTTGATGTTGGAAGTTTCATTGTAGAAGTAACTTCCGTTCAGCTTTAGCTTTCCCTTTGTTTCCGTTCCGAAATTGATTCCGGCTGATCCTGATTCTGTGATACCACTGCCTCCGCCGCCTCTGCCACCAGCACCCTGACGGTTAATGTTGTTTACATTTCCTACAACGCTTACCTGGTTCTTACCCTTGAACCTGTTCAGATTACCACCAGCCTCATACCTTCCATTGGTACCATATCCCGCAGAAACGCGACCAAACCAACCTTTCTTTTTATCCTTCTTTAATGTGATATTGATGGTCTTATCTTCATTGCCTGTAGTAGTATTATTGAAAATAGCTTCCTTGCTTTTGTTATCGGATACCTGGATCTTATCAACGATGTCTTTTGGAAGATTTTTACTGGCAATTTTGAGATCACCGGAAAAAAAATCCCTACCGTCAACCGTGATCTTTGTAACAGGTTTTCCATTCACGGTTATATTTCCATCCTTATCCACATCCACACCAGGCAACTGTTTCAGCAAATCTTCAACAACTGCATCAGGTTTTGTTTTGAAAGATGATGCATTGAACTCCACAGTGTCCTTCTTAAATAAAACAGGTGGCTTTTCTGCTACAACTATTACTTCATCAAGCTCTGCATAATCTTTTGCCAGTGTGACCGTATCAAAAAATGGATCAGCCGATTTTGAAGACAAGATAATCTTACGAGCATAAGTCCGGTAACCATGAAAACTAACGGTTATCAAGAGGTTAAGTTCTGTGGGAAGTGATCTCAATTCGAATCTGCCTTTTGCATCCGAAAGCGTATAGCTGACCAGGCTTGAGTCTTTGAGATCAATTGCAGAAATGGTTGCGGATTCAAGCGCGGCATTTCCCGATGAATCCCTTACGAGTCCAGTATATGCACGGGTGACCTTTTTCTGCGCAAGCAGCTTCACAGGAGAAAAGGAACACAAAAAAAGAATAAAAAGGATAAGGCGCATGATTGATCAAAAAGAAGGATCTTGTAAATATAATTAAAACTGATTCTTAAATGCTGAACATGCATAATGACGCAGCGTTTGCAGATTATGTTGCTTCACATGTTCCAGATGCTTTTGCAATGGAACCTGTAACTCCGGGCATGCTCGAGTCAGTGATATCGCGCGAGATCAACAGACTGATCAATTCAGATTTCAACCTGCTTTTATCTATTTTGTACAGGCTGGATGTATCAGAAGTAAAGTTAAAGGAGATGCTTAGGGAAAACCCCGGCCACGACTCCGGGATGCTTATCACAAAACTCATACTTGAGCGCGAACTCGAAAAGTACCAAAGCAGGCAGAACTTTCACAGGGAAGATAACATTCCCGACGATGAACGATGGTAGCCTGTATTCATTTTTATCGTAATTTCAGCAGAATGAAAAAGCAAATCATTCTACTCTTCAGCTTCCTTACGATTACAATTGCATCTTTCAGCCAGGCTTCACTGACTGCAGATCAGATTCTTTCAACAGCACAGTCTAAAGCTAAAAAAGAAAACAAATCAGTGTTCCTGATCTTTCACGCGTCATGGTGTGGCTGGTGTCATCGTATGGATACTGCGATGGCAGATCCCAAAGTGAGCAAGTACTTTAATGACAATTATGTGATCACTCACATGACTGTATTGGAAAGTAAAGACAAGAAGGGGCTTGAGAATCCTGGCGCATTAGAGCTGATGCAGAAATATAGCGGGGAAGGATCAGGTATTCCGTTCTGGGTAGTTTATGATAAAGCGGGTAATGTGGTCGCCGATTCAAGAGAAGTAAAATCAGACGGAACTGTTGCAGGGAATGTAGGATGCCCTGCTTCAGAAAATGAGGTCGGTCATTTTATAAATGTGCTTAAAAAAACTTCTTCAATAAATGCTTCCGGCCTGGATGCAATTACCAAACGATTCAGAAAGATTGAGACCGGTGATTAATCCCTGGCAATTCATCAACTCTTACAAATTCGTACTGCCTCGATCGAAGTAAACTGATCAGTGCATCAAGTTTATTATAAAACTTGTCTGTTCTTTCTTTTTCTGTTCCGATATGAAGTAAAAGGAGGAAACCGTTCAGTCCTGAATTTGTATTCGCCTCAAAGTTTTCGATACCAGAAAAGATTTCGCTGCTTCCAACATAGTTTTTCATTGATGGTGTTGTATAATCAGCATTGGATCTTGTACCTGGGGAATAGTTCACCAACTGCAGACCGCGTTCACTTGTCCATTCGACGATGCTGTCGTTATACCATTCATAAGGCGGCAAAAAATATCCTGCATCATTAACTTCAATTCCTGCCTTTCTCATCTTTGCATAATTCTCATCCAGATCTTTCATAAACTGCGCCCTGGTGACGAGTAAGCTGTCACGTTTTGTCCAATCACAATACAGCAGATGTTTGTCTGAATGAGCACCGAGATAATGACCATCTTTGATCAATCGTTTGACCAAAGGCTTGTATTTCGAATAGAAATCTCCTGTAAAAAAGAAAGACGCTTTGGTATTGGTAGCTGTCAGTGTTTTTGCAATTTGTTCACCTCCATCTGCAAACTCATGACCTGTAAAAACCAATGCGATCTTTTTCTGTGTTGTATCTCCCCTGGTAATTGCCTTTGGTTTCCTGACACCTTCTGATTCCTTTTGTGCCAGCAAATAGATCAATGAAGCCGTACCGTCCATTGTGGGCTCGTTAGTGCTGTAATCACCATAGTCGTCATGATATACTACAAGATCACTTTGAAAAGCTGCATATTCATCAGGTGAATAAAGTTTGATACCAATCAGGTTATTGTAGATACTGCCATACACGGGACCGTCCACAAGGCCGCCATCGATAGGGAAATTTCCGAGATGCGTGAATGCAGAGTGCGGATCCATTGGGGTATCGCCCATTCGTGGCAATCCATAAACCATTGATGTTCCCCATGGATTGCAACCAAACAACCAGTCAAAACAAGCCTGTTCGAGTTCAACAAAGCTATTATCGCCACTTAACTCCCGATACCAGTAACACTGAATAGCAAAAGATGTGGTAAGGTTATTACTGCACCAGATAAATGGGATCCCACGATAGAATGCATTTTGTTTTGCTTTACTCAACACTACTTCAATACCACGCTTATAAAATGCTATAGTTTCTTTTCGCTGTTTGCCCGATTGAAGTTTCGCAAGTTCATAGTGACCAACATTGATAAACGGGTACCATTGATAATGCGCAGCAGTGTCTTTACCGAGCCAGGGCGTAAGTTTTTCTTCCCGCGAATACATGATGGCTTCTGTTAAAAATTTCGGGTTCTTTGTTTTTCGATAAAGCTCAGATGCAGCAAGTTCCATATCATCTGTCCAGTTTTCTTCTGCGTATACATAAGGAGATAACACAGAAGCTGTCTGAGCGAATCCGGGGCGATCTTTTCCATATTGATAAGCATTCACGCTTTTCTCCCTGAGCATACCTGCAAAGGCAGAATCCAGTCTCAACATCAGATCTGATCCCAGGGAAAATGTGCTGCTGAATTTTCCGGCTGTAGAAGCCGCACCAGTGGTATGATTCATTCCTTTCTTACCTTGTTGTTGTGGCTTACCTGATAAAAAGTAAACTGGTCTTTCATATCCCCTTCCATAAAACGAATCAAGTTTCGGAAGTCTGATACCCCGATGATCCCTGTCATCTCCAAGTTGATTAAAGAAGATGTTTTTATCCGGATTCATTTTTACGAGCCAGTCAAGTCCCCATTTTGCTTCATCGATCACATCAGCATTTCCATTTGCTCCTGCAAGCCCGTTCGAAGCATAATGGTCGCCAAACACAGCAGGAAAGTCACGATAAGCAGCAAGCAAATGCCAGGTTGCATTAGCAGTTGTTGGAACATACTGCAGGTAATCAGATGCATCATGCCATCCCCCAACAGCATCGATCCGGGTGCTGTCGGGCATTGGACCATAGAGTGTATATCCATCATAGGTATGACATGAGTCTTTGAGATATGGATTGAAACCGCTTCTTTGCTGGCGCATATATCTCAGGCAAAAATCTGCGGCACCCTTATAAACCTCTCCTGCGATCGTAAACTCAGGCGAAGAAACGCCGCCTGCAACAATCACATATCTTCCGGGTTGTTTGAGAGATGAAAAATTCAGACGCGCAGTTTTCTTAAACGGACCATAACCACCATATTGACGGATGATCCCTGACTTCAGAACCATCTTACCACTGAGTACATCTATGATTGTAAAAGACTCCGGTTCCTTTTCGCTTTTACTGCACCACACCGCAACCTTTGAAGCAGCAGGAACATAGCCGAGTTGATTGACCCGAATCCAGCTCATGGTATCTTTTTGTTGTCCATAGCCGATCAATACATTTAACAACATTGAAACAAAAAGCCATTGAGCTTTGGTCATCGGATTGCGTTTTCAAATTTGGATAGATCTGGCCGGAACTTTCTCTCTCTTTTCAATTCGTATTGATAGATGATATTTCCTATCTCTTTAAAGAAAGGATAACCTGTCTGTTCGTATTCGTATTTATCATCGTTCAGCACCCCATCACTGTTTACATAGATCACACCACTTACCATGAACTCTATATTGTTTTTGAGATCGATGATATAACTCACATCAGTAAGAAATCCGTATGACCACCCTGTTTTGTTAAACACTTTAATATGTTCCGGTATTTTTGTTCTTCCTGATTTAAACATAAAAAACTTAGTGTAGCTGTCGAAGAATTCTGTTGTGTCGTATCGTGGATGATCCGATTGAAATGGCAGCATGGACATATAACGATATAAAAACTGGTAATCATCGGCGGTCAGTTTAAAACGCTGCCTTTTATGTACTGATTCAGGAAACAATACGGAACGCAGGATCATCTGCAGATCCTTCAAAGGTGCATTGTTGTGTGTTGTAAAATTCATCGGTGAATCAATCAGTTTCTCTTCGCGGTTATAGTATTTGTTACCAATAAAGATTTGTTTACTAAAATCGAATTTACCGGTGTTATAGGCTGGCTTCTGAACATACAAAGTTGACCCGTCTTTGATAAACTTTATCTGATTCGTATGCCGGTTTTCTTCTTCATTCATTGTTACAAATCTTCTCGTGATCCTGAAGTCTTTGTATCCCATTTTATAAAGTCGCCTGTTCATAAATT
>JBEVNF010000445.1:0-4734 GCA_040508255.1 Flavitalea sp. | reverse complement strand
TAAGTGATCCGATCGCAACAAACGAAGTGAATATCTCAGGATTCCTGAATGTACTTGTCGCTGCCAGGAATGCTGGTATCACAAGAATGGTCTATGCAGCCAGCTCAAGCACCTATGGTGACCATCCGGATCTTCCAAAGGTGGAAGAAAAAACAGGAAATCCTTTGTCGCCGTACGCGGTCACAAAACTCGTTAATGAATTGTACGCGCGTGTTTTTTCTACTACCTACTCATTCCATACTATTGGTCTCCGCTATTTTAATGTTTTTGGTCCCCGGCAAAACCCTGCAGGTCCTTATGCAGCAGTGATACCGTTGTTTATAGAATCAGCTTTGAACAGGGAAGCGCCATTTATTAACGGTGATGGCGAAACCAGCAGAGACTTCACATTTGTAGAAAATGCTGTACAGGCAAATATTAAAGCGATGTTATACGAACCGCTGATGACTCATGAGGTCGTAAACATTGCATTTGGTGAACGAACAACACTCACTCAGCTATGGACAGGAATCTGTGCTCTTGCCGGGATCGATCTCCCTGCAAAATACCGTGAAAACAGGGCAGGCGATGTAAGACATAGTCTTGCCGACATATCAAAAGCCGGAACACTGATCGGATATAAACCGGAAGTGTCTGTGCATGATGGTTTGAAACTTGCATTCGATTGGTACAGTTCGAATCAGAATACTTACTTTTGATTATCAATAGGTTTAAATTATGCCGGAATTAATTATAGATGTAAAACACGCTAATATTTACCAGGGAAAGAATCTCGTGCTGCAGGAAGTAAATTTCCAGGTGGCTAAAGGCGAGTTCGTATACCTTGTTGGTAAAACCGGAACAGGAAAATCGAGTCTGCTTAAAACCTTATATGGTGATCTTCCATTAACTGAGGGTGAGGCTAAGGTGGTGGGATTTGATCTGCGCACTATGGACTGGAAAAAGGTTCCCTTCCTCCGTCGTAACCTTGGTGTGGTGTTCCAGGATTTTCAATTGCTCACTGATCGTAATGTAAACGACAATCTGAAATTTGTACTTCGTGCTACCGGTTGGAAAGACGAAAAACTAATGGATGAAAAGATCGTTGATGTGCTTGATAAAGTTGGTTTGAAATCGAAAGGGTTTAAAATGCCATTTGAAATGAGTGGTGGCGAGCAGCAACGTATCGATGTTGCACGTGCGCTTTTAAACTCTCCAAAACTGATACTTGCAGATGAGCCAACAGGAAATCTTGATCCTGAAACATCTGATGAGATCATGCAGTTATTGTTTCATATCTCACGCGATTATGGAACAGCGATCGTTATGGCAACACATGATTACATTGTAATCAATAAGTTTCCTGCAAGAATGGTTAGAACAGAAAGAGGTAAGATCTCTGACAACGCTACCATATCCATTGAATAAGACGCGCTGCATTTTTCCTGTTATCAAAAACATTATTCAGCAATTTATTTCTCAGCGTTATTTCATCTTCTGTAAAAGGCCGATGATATAATTGCGTGACTATGCTTTTGAATCCACTGGCATTACCCGCAACATGACAGGCGGGCTCAAAACCGGTGCCCTTAACAGTTGCATCATTAACTACGGTATGACGACCGTTGAAAAGCGCATTGACAAGTTTGAGCTTCACACCTGTGTCATTCATTGATGGAATAATATGGATCTGGGCCTTGTTGATAAGATCGGTCATTTCTTCTTCATCGGGATTTGCAATCACGCAGGTATTGCGATGCCCCTGGGTAAGCTTTGTGAGCCGCTCTGATGGATCTTTCCCGGCGATTATAAAAGGAACATTGAGATCATTGAATACATAATCAGATAACCAGATTGCAGCCTTTTCGTTTTCAGGAACGGAAAGGTTGCCATGATACAGGCAGAAACATCCAATTCCTTCAGGACATTTCATTTCACTGTAACCGATAAACACCGGGAGATTTGCAACATTCTTGGCTTTGTATTCTCTTCTGAAATATTCTTTGTCATGATCACTCATTGAAAGGATCAATGAAACTTTATTCACAATGGATGCTTCGTATTTTCTCAGCAGCATGCTTTCTGCGAGGAAATAGAGTTTCTTCAAAGAAAACGGTGAAGTTTTATATAGATGATGATAGTAAACAGATTCAACATTGGGTATGCGCAAAATGATCTTGCGATCTTTTACATCAGCGAAGCGCGGATCATGCAGGAAATGCGTGCAATGAATCCCTTCAACAAGGATGGGATCGTT
Source organism: Flavitalea sp. (assembly GCA_040508255.1). Lineage (GTDB taxonomy): Bacteria > Bacteroidota > Bacteroidia > Chitinophagales > Chitinophagaceae > DATHKG01. The sequence continues at coordinate 2,498 of JBEVNF010000445.1, read as the reverse complement.
GTCTTTCAAAAGATTCTCTACCAGCTTATCGCTGTTTCTTGAACTGACGATGTAAGGTAACTGATAGCTTACGCCTTTGTGACCGGTATGACGTTCATAATAATGAACAGATTCGCAATATTTTTCTAATATAGGTTGTGGTGGTCTCTTGTTTACAAAACAATGCAGGGTAATCTTCACACCGGCTTCTTTCAGAAACACCAGTTTATAAAAGATATCAAAAACACCTCCGTAATCAACTGGGTAGGGTACATCAAGGGTAATTATATGCAGGTGTTTATCCAAGCTTCGTTGTTATTTCATTATAAAATCTGATCAGTGCCTTCTCTTCATTCTGCCAGTTCAGCTTTTCGCGCACGATAAGGCAGTTTTGTTGTAACGTTTTATAGAGCTGATCATTATCAAGCAAACTGTTAATTGCAGCAGAAATAGTTTCCGCCTTTGTATCAGGTATAAGAACAGCAAAAGGGAGCTTATTGTTTAGTTCACGATAAACAGGGTAGTCAACACAAACCTGGGGCACACCTGCATGCAGATAATCAAAAAAACGATTTGCAAGCGAATAGTAATTGCTGAGTCCGCGGTTTTCAAAAATCGTGATGCCGATCCAGGCATTCCTCGTAAAATTCAAAAGTTCAACCGGGGCGATCCGGCCATGAAAATGTACTTTCTCACTCAAACCATTCACGCGCACCAATTCCCTGGTTTGCATCATAAAGTTACCGTCACCACAAATTTCCAGTGGAACGCTGACGTTTTGCATCGCAGGTATGAGCGTTTCGAAAGAACGGCCTTCATTGACTGCACCCTGGTATAGAATGTACTTAGTTGATTTAGAAGGAATTGAGAGCGGTTGCAGAACGGACACACTCTTGATTATTCCGTAATCAACATTGTACATCCGTTTGAATTCTGCCGCAATCGGCCCGTTTACAGTGTATCCTGCAGGAAATTCCGGAACAAAGTGGCGCTCCACCCATTTCCATATATTATATATACGTGGGCGCTCCACTATCTCTTTCATTTCACAGAAAAGCTCATGCGCATCATAAACCCTGGCTTTTCCACGAAGCTTCGAGGCATAGTAGCAGGGAACGATGGTGTCGAGATCAATCGCACAAACAAGGTCCATTTTACAGAACAACAGGTAAAGAAGTAGGCGGAGATTGTATTCGAGGTAAAATGCTTTTCCTTTTGTGAAAATACATTTGAGGCGTTTCTGCCTGAAAGGTTGTTTTGTTAACGGGGGAGAATAGGCTAATTTGCGTCCGATCAGGGTCACATCGTAACCTGCGCCGGCAAGGCTGCCGCAGATCCGGATCATTCGCTGGTCGAAAACCAGATCGTTAGTAACTGTGAAAACCAGCCGTTTCATGATATGGCGGTAAAAATACTCTTAAAAGGCTGTGAATCCCAAAAATAGACCCACAGATACATTAATAATCCATAAATGTTTTATACCTTTGCCGCCAATTTATAGATGAAATAACTGGATGTTTTCCAAAAAAAATTTGAGATGCCGTATTTAACAAACGAAAAAGTTTCTGCTATTTTTTCACAGTTTGGTGGAAAAGCTACCAACACAGGTTCTATCGAGGGTCAGATCGCTCTGCTTACTGAGCGTATCAACAGTATTTCTGATCACCTTAAGAAGAATCACAAAGATTTCTCTTCTCAGCGTGGTTTGATGAAGATGGTTGGTCAGCGTAAAAGACTCCTGAACTACCTGAGCAAAAATAACCTTCAGGGTTATCGCCAGTTGATCGAGAAGCTTGGAATCAGAAAGTAATTATCTGACTTTACGATAATGATATAAACGCCGTTCCCAACTGAATGCTCAGTTGGGAACCGTTGTTTTGTCTGATACCGCTTTATTAAGGAATTTTCTTTTTTCACTGGGTTATCGCACACTCCATACTTCCCGCCTCGACCCGTGTGCAGATAATTCTAAATGATTTTCTAACTATGCTTTCCCAACCAATCAGCACAAGTTTTGATATAGGTGGTGGCCAGATTGTCACTATCGAAACAGGCAAACTTGCACGCCAGGCCGATGGTGCAGTTACAGTTCGCCAGGGCAATTGTATTTTACTTGCGACCGTTGTTGCCAATAAAGAACCAAGAGAAGGGCAGGAATTTTTTCCGCTCTCAGTAGATTACCAGGAAAAATTCGCATCTGCGGGTCGTATTCCTGGTTCTTTCTTTAAGAGAGAAGCCCGACTCAATGATTATGAAATTCTCACCAGCCGTCTTATCGACCGTGCTTTGAGACCATTGTTTCCTGAAGATTATTTCTGTGATGTACAGGTTCTGATCTCACTTGTGTCAAGTGATTTTGAAGTTATGCCTGATGCGCTCGCATGTCTCGCCGCTTCAGCAGCACTTGCTGTTTCTGATATTCCAATCAAAGAGATCATCAGTGAAGTAAGAATAGCCCGTATTGACGGACAGTTCGTTGTTAACCCTACCCGTACCGCGCTCGCAAATGCTGATATGGA
>JBEVNF010000088.1:0-3864 GCA_040508255.1 Flavitalea sp. | reverse complement strand
TTTTTTTACATTGGGGTGACCCGTTAGAACGGCAGGTCATCGTCACCGGACATCGCATCCACCGGTGGAGGAGGCGCAGGGTAATTGCCACCTGGCTGACCACCATCCTGTTTGCTCACTACTTTCCATGCCTTCACATCGGTGTACCAGCGGCTGTTATACTCGCGGCTTTCAACATCAAAAGACACTTCGATAGTATCGCCGATCCTGAAGCTGCCCATATCGATCTTGTCGCCCCAGGTTGCAATGCAAACTTTTTTAGGGAACTGGCCACCTGTTTCAATAATAAAATCCTGTTTTTTCCAGGCGCCGTTTTTACCGGCTCCGGTTTGTGGGGGAAGAAGCTGTACAAGCTTGCCGCTGATTTCCATGTCGTCTTGTTTTATATGCTGCAAAATTACTTACTATTTGCCACTTGGGCATCCTCATAGCGTCTTGAGTTACTAACAAAAGCCAGTCTTTTACTATCAGGTGACCAGGAAGGAACATTGATCGTTCCCTGTCCACCATACATGTAAGCGATGGTTTTGGGAGCCCCTCCCGCCAAAGGCATGATCTTCAATGAAACTCGTTTGTAGGAAGGATGATCCTTCGGATCGATTGTGGGCGGAAAGCTGATAAAAGCGATCCACTTGCCATCAGGAGAAATATGAGGGAACCAGTTATTATTTTCATCATATGTTATCTGTTCCTTGCCCGATCCATCCGGTCTCATTTTCCAGAGCTGCATTGTTCCGCTTGCACTGCTGTTGAAATAAATGTATTTTCCATCGGGACTGTATTCGGGACCATCCACATGATGATCCGTGTTCTGTGTAAGCGCAACTTCTTCACCACCTTTCAGGTCTTTGCGGTATACATTGAAATTTTTTCCATCCCGCATCGCCACATAAAGAACATGATCAGCGTTCGGACCCCAGCCATGCCAGTAGGAAGGTGTTTTTTCTGTGATCAGTTTTGGTTCGCCACCGCTTATTGGAACCACGTACACAAACGATCCCCATCCTTTTGTATTCTCCTTGTTTGAACTCATCGCGAGCATCTTGCCATTAAAAGAAATACCATGATCATTGTTGTTCTGATTTACTGAACCAGTATTGAATTTTTCAGGGGTACCACCGGTAATGGGTATGCGAAAAAGAGAACCATCTGCATTAAAGAGCAATTGCTTTCCATCGGGCATCCAGTTCGGCGCCTCAAACCTTGTTTTTGATTCATAGATCACCTTGCGTTCGCCGCTGAATACATCAATAGTTTCGAGACGACAACCTATATAACCATCTTTGGAAGGATTATAATCTTCAGCAACCGGCTTATCAATACGCACATTCCAGAACTCAGCAGTTTCCATCTTGTCGCCATCATGCGAACAGATAAACAAACCGGCAACCACGCTGTCAGGCATATCCGGGAAGTCTTTGGTAGCCACCACCTGCAATGGCTCACCATTATGTGCCGTGCGCATGATAAAGGTTTTGCCTACCCGCTCAAGCTGTAACACCGATGCATGTTTCTTTTTATCACGGATCTCATCTTCAGGATCTCTCATGAAAGCACCGCGCAGGGGACGCGATTGCATACTCGTTAATCCATCTTTGTGAACCAATGCACTTACATGCGGTGCGTACTCATCCGTTGAAGGACGGACCATCCAGCCTGCTTTTTTATGAGCATTTCCTGTTGTATCTGTGAATCTCACATTCGTGGTCAACACAAAATTACCTGCAATTTTTGTAGGTAGATAGCTGGCCTCGTCTTTATTGAACCAGACATTCGACCCTGCACCTTTCAAAGTGATGAGCTGTTTTTCAGGATCATAGCTTACCGAGCCGGCAAGTTTTGGTTTTCCGATATCCGTATGATGGTCGAAACCCGGAACCTGGGCTTGTGCAAAAGAAGAGAGTTGCTGTAACAGCAACAAAGAGAGCGTGAGTTTTTTCATGACGGCAGTCGTTTGGCTTAAAAAAAGAATCCCGCCTCATGCGGGATTCCTTTAAGATATGAAAAAACTTTATCTGATTATGATAATTCTTAATTGCCTCTCACACTTGCGCTGATAGTATCGTTTGAATTGGCAACTTCAGAAGATTTTGCGGCCTTTGCTTCACGTTTTGCTTTTTTCCTGAAATATCCGCGAAGAAGAAAATTATGTTTCAGCGCTTCGAGATTTTCATCAAGTTTCTGACTGCTGCTGTTGAGGTTTTCGATTACACCTTTAAACTCGTTACCAACTTTTTCATCGTTCAGTAACATACCAAGTGTATTGTCAGTTGCATTCAACTGGTTACTTGATTTCTTAAGATTATCAGCGAATTCATTCGCACCGGCTGTTGCCTGGTTCAGCTGTGTAACTGCCTGTTTGAGGTTTGCCATGATCACAGTATCGCTGACAAGGTCATTTGCAAGTGTACCCGGATCATCAAGACGTGCAGTGAACTCAGCAATGCCACCTGTTAAACGCTGACTATTCCTTGCGGCTACCTGCAGATTTGCAACAGTTGCTTCGAGATTCTGAAACAATTGTTTATCCTGGAGAAGCGCGCCTACGGTTCCTTGTCCATCAGCCAGACCTTTACTTACTTTCTTGAAATCTGAAGTGATCGCAATCAGGTTTTCGTTGTTCTTCTGCAGTGTTGCAAGCATGTCCTCGGTACTCAATGCTTTTTCAACTATCAGTGTCTCGCCGCCCTGGATTGGTTCTTCACTGGTAGAGCCGCCATAGATAACAATGATCTTGTTACCGATGAGACCATCAGTTCCGATCTTTGCTTTTGCATCTTTACGGATAAATTCCTGCGCCTTCTTTTCTATATGAAGCTCAACCCGGACTTTGGACTCGCCATAAAACTCAACCTTCCTTACTGTACCGATCTTTACACCGGAAAAGAAGATATTGTTTCCTTTCTGTAATCCTGCCACATCGTCGAAAACTGCATTCACGTTGATGGCACTTACAAAACTTTTTTGCTGACCACCCAGTGTAAAGATGCCGACAAGAAGGATCACGATGCCCACTGCCACAAAAATCCCCACTGTACCCGCGCGTTTATTTTTCTGATTTTTCATTCTTCGATAAAATTATAATCGTAAAAACTTTTGATTCTCTCATCGCCATCGTCAAACACTTCATGAAATGTACCGGTGCGAAGAAACTTGCCATCAAGCAGGATCGCAATACGATCTGATGTTGTTTTCGCGCAGGTGAGATCATGGGTGATAATGATCGATGCCGTATTGTATTTCTGTTGTACTTCTTTTATAAGATTATTGATCTCTATACTTGTGATCGGATCAAGCCCGGCTGTTGGTTCATCATACAACATAATGTCGGGTTTCATAATCAGTGTTCTCGCGATACCGATACGTTTACGCTGACCTCCCGAAAGCTCTGATGGGTATTGATTAATCGTTTGCGAAAGACCAACAGCATCAAGCACTTCTTCAACAGCTGTATTGATGTTATCATACTTTTCCTTTCCACCGTTCCGCAGTAATGGGAACTCAAGATTTTCGCGAACAGTCATACTATCATAGAGCGCGCTGTTCTGAAATGAAAAACCTATTCTCAGCCTTAATTTTTCAAGATCCTTGTAATTCAGATCAGCAACATTTTCACCAAGAACGAGTACAGTTCCACGATCCGGCTTCAGCAAGCCAACAATGATCTTGATGAGCACAGACTTTCCTGTTCCCGAACGACCGAGCACAGCAACATTTTCACCCTGGTGCACATCGAGATCAACCCCACGCAACACGTGATTAGAACCAAAGGATTTTTCAAGTCCCCTGATCTTTATCACCGGATCTTTGGTGTAGTTGATATGCGATTGCCGGTCTGCCTGTGTTATTATTTCAGCCATTGCT
>JBEVNF010000346.1:0-4713 GCA_040508255.1 Flavitalea sp. | reverse complement strand
CGCGTTGTTGAGATCATAAGATCAGGTGCAATCGGAAAAGTACATACAGTGCGTCTCTGGAAAACCGGCTTCCCGCCAGATCTTGGTGAGGCCATAACAACAGCACCTCCACCTGAACTTGACTGGGATATGTGGCTGGGACCTGCACCCTATCATGATTATGTGAAACAACGTTGTCATGAGACTTACAGATATTTCAAAGATTATTCCGGTGGAGTGTTTGCAGATTTTTGGTGTCATATTGCGGATGTTGCGTTCTGGGCGGTTGAACCAAAGAATCTTCGGTCAGTTACTGCACGTGGCGAAGCACAGACTGGGATTGCGGATGCTCCTAAATGGATCGATATTGATTATGAATTTGATGATCTTAAGATCTTCTGGACACATGAACCGCCGAATGTACCCGGTGCTGCCAAACGCGGCATTGGTGCATACTTTGAAGGAGATAAAGGAACATTGATCTGTGATTATAATTCACGCGAGATCACAATTAACGGGCAAACCGTGACAGATATTCCGGAACTACCGGTCACCATTAAACGCTCACCAGGGCATCAGCAGAACTTTGTTGATTCGGTAAAAACGAGAACCCAACCGGAATCAAATCTTGAATATGCCCGTAAGCTAACGATACCCATGCATCTTGGGCTGATCTCTTTACAACTCAACCGCAAATTGGAATGGAATGCCAAAAAAGAAAAATTCAGACATGATAAAGAAGCAAATAATTTGCTGCACAGGGAGTATCGTGCAAAATGGAATTTAATCTAAAGCGTTTCGTTGCACTGTTTAACTTTCGAACAACCGGATGTTTGTCAAATCCTGTATAGTTTATTCAGGATGGCTCGGCCTGACCCAAACCGCACATGCGGGTGTATCAAAACCGCACATCACCAGCCTTGATAACCTCCACAAGTTATTGATAGTGTAAAGCTTACAATCAGGCATACCCTTTGTCCTCCAATATCCAAATTCCCGCCATGTTCCGCAACTACCTGCTCACAGCCATAAGAACTTTCCGAAACAACAAAGCTTTTTCACTGATCAACATTCTCGGTCTTGCCATCGGCATTACTTCAGCGATGGTCATCTTTATGATCGTTTATTTTGAATTCAGCTGGGACAATTTTGAAAAAGACAGGGAGCGTATTTACCGCGTAGTGATCGACGCTAAGTTCAATGGCAACGAAGGTCATAGTACCGGGTTGCCCGCGCCTTTGGCAAATGCGGTCAGAAATGAATTAACCGGCTTTGATAAAGTGGCACCTGTTATGTACTTCCAGGGTGATTCAAAGGTTGATGTAAACATAGTGTCAGATAGTAATAACACAACCCAGAACCTTATCAGAAAACAGGATGGTATTATCTTCACAACCAGCGACTATCTCGCCATACCCGCCTTCAAATGGCTTGTTGGTTCACCCGCCGTACTTAATGATCCATTCTCTGTTGTACTGACTAAATCAAGGGCGCATCAATACTTTGGCAAACGCGAACTGGTTACTATACCCGGCGCGCGATTAACCTACAGCAAAGATCTTACGGTAAAGGTTGCCGGCATAGTTGATGATCTTGATGAAAACACTGCATTCAATTGTCGTGAATTTATTTCCTATTCAACCATAGCGGAAACAAGCCTCAAAGAAGATTTCATGATGAACGTATGGAACGACTGGATGGCCTACTCGCAGCTATTTATAAAACTCGACAAATCAAATGCAGTAGCAAAAGCAGAAGCAGCATTAAATGGGTTGATAAAAAAGTACGATCCGCAAGCAAAAAGAGATGCTGCAAACAATCTCACCTTACGTCTCCAGCCATTGGATGATATTCATTTCAATGCCGCATACTATGGGGTCGGTCAGAGGATAGCCCACAAACCAACACTTTATGGATTGATGGCGATTGGTGGATTCCTGCTTTTACTGGGCTGTATCAATTTCATTAACCTTACGACTGCACAGGCAACAAAACGTTCAAAAGAGATCGGCATCCGCAAAACTATGGGCGGTGTCCGAAGACAACTTGTGATCCAGTTTCTTGGTGAAACATTTTTGCTGAGCCTTATTGCTTTGATCTGCGGATTACTTATGATACCAGGTCTTCTGAATACGTTTGAAAGCTTCATTCCTCCGGGACTTACAATCGCGTTCCTGAACAAACCGGGTACAATTATCTTTATCCTGATACTTCTCGCCGTGGTCACTTTATTTTCGGGTAGCTATCCTGCCATGGTGTTATCGGGATTCAAACCGGTATTGGTCCTGAAGAACCAGGTTACAGGCGGATCAACGAGAAGTACCTGGCTCAGAAAATCTTTGACTGTTTCGCAGTTCCTCATCGCACAGATCTTTGTGATCGCAACATTGATGGTTGGCAAACAGATCCGTTATTCTATGGATGCTGATATAGGGTTTAATAAGGAAGCCGTTATCAACTTTCGCACTCCGCGTGATGCAAAAGGAACAGGTGCTAAAAAGTTGATTGCAGGTATCAGAACATTGCCTGGGGTCCAGGTAGCAAGTACCGGATTCTTTGCACCGGCTGACATGGGTGTGGCATTCACAAATGTAACCGCGGTTGTTGATGGCAAGGAGATCACACCGGAAGCTAATATCCAATTACGCTGGGGAACCCCGGAATACCTCGATGTATACCAGTTGAAGCTCGCAGCAGGTCGTGTGTTCGCACCAAGCGATACACTGAGAGAATTCCTGGTAAATGAAGCTTTTACTAAAACACTCGGTTTCAAAAAACCGGAAGCTGCACTCAATACTTATCTTAAATGGAATAACAGATTGGTTCCAATTGTCGGCGTGCTGAAAGACTTCCATGATCAGTCGATGCACGCTTCTATCAGCCCGATCATATTCGGGGGACAGCAGGGCGACATCTTTCATGTACGCTTAAAACCAAAAGCAGCTTCATCTGATGCATGGATCAATACAATCGCTTCCATCAACAAGCTGTATCGCGAAGTTTATCCGGAAGCAGATTTTGATTACATTTTTATGGATGATATGATAGCGCGTTTTTATGAACGCGAAACAAATACTGCCAAATTACTAAGCTGGGCAACTGGTCTTGCCATACTCATCAGCTGTCTCGGTCTTGCCGGTTTGGTGATCTATACTACCAACAGCCGCAAAAAAGAGATTGGTATCAGAAAAGTTTTGGGAGCTTCAGTGTCAGCTATCATCGGAACACTGTCAAAGGATTTTCTCAGCCTGGTATTGATAGCGTTTGTACTTGCAGTACCTATCACATGGTGGGCGGTCTCAGCCTGGCTCAACAACTTTAGTTATCGCACTGAAATGAGCTGGTGGGTATTTGCAGCGGGTGGTGCCGGCTTATTGGTCCTTGCCTTTATAACTATTGCGAGCCAGACATTAAGGGCAGCGAGACAAAACCCGGTTGAGAGTCTTAGAACAGAATAGAAACTAAAAGGGGCTGGCATCGAAGAAAATGTGTCAGCCCTTATAAATATTTACTTACCCGCAGGAAACTTATCGCCTATAAGATTAAGTTGTATACCATGTTCTAGCCAGGCTTTGAGGCCATCAAGAACCGTAGTGAACCCACCAGTTGAATCACGAACCTTTGCCAGTATCTCATCAGTGTTACCCTGGAATCCCGAGTCTTTAATATGCAGATAGGTTTTTTCGGCATCCAAAGCTTTAAAGTTCCATTCAACTTTTGTTTCACTGCCTGCATTACCCCAGTACATTACGATCTTTTTATCAGCCTCAATTGATTCTACCCTCACGTCACCGCTAGCACCATACATTTCCCATGACCAGGTTATGGTCTTCCCAGCCTCGAGCTTTCCGGAACTTTTGGTGAACCAGAACTTGGTTGTTACCGCAGGATCCACAATTGCATTGAATACTTCTGCTACAGGTTTGCGGATCATCATACCTGCATCTGCATAATTTTGTTCTTCTTTAGCCATATGTTTAAGATTTTAGTATCGTTTCTCAACATCAAGCGCATCTATCTCTGCCTTATACTTAGCCGGCAGTAACACGGTACGGATGACACCGTCCAACCTAAGCTTTGAACACAACTTATATACCGGAACCAAAGGGGCGATCTTTGAAGGGCTATCTGCACCAAGTAAACTTCTTACATATGGCGGTACCACAAGTTTCTGTGCTTCTTTCAATATAAAAAACCTCGGACCACCAAGATGCTTCCTGTATTGCACGAAAAGGTCATCGGTATAATGACTTCTTATAAGATCATTCTGAAGATGCTGATCATACACTATAAGCCACTGCTGGTAGTTTACCGGAAGGTCCTTTAAGCCCATTCTTGCCCCTACCCTGTAAAACACATCAAACACTTCCTGCTTCTCATCAACACTAAGTTTGCGCTTTAATAACTCAAAAGCACTGATTGAATAGTGTATAAGCATGAATAACACGTCGCGATATGCCCAGTCTGGTATTGCAGCGCCACGGCTGTTTTCAACGCCTGTATGTATAAGTCTCATACGGTCTATAGTTGCATTCGCTGACTCCATTGTCGCAAAGACTATCTTCCTTGCATAAGTAACCGTTGAAAATAATCTTCCTATAGGATCAGCTGGTAATCTGCCAGTGAAGTATAACCAATCAACTGCTTTATTCAATGCAAACTCAGCAGCAGCGCCACCAAAGATGAAGAGTATAGTATCTGAATTACCCCAGATCTTCCTTACAATCGAATCAT
>JBEVNF010000281.1:0-6114 GCA_040508255.1 Flavitalea sp. | reverse complement strand
CATGAATTGCTCCCCTTACGCCATTTTCCTTTGAACGATCATTCTTAATCCCATGTCGCAAATCGTAAAGTGTGAGAAACGCCATTGTATTTTTTTTGCTGATTGCCTGCCAGACTGTGTACGCTCAGAAATTTTCCAATAAAGGAAAAGAGTTCTGGGTTGGGTATGGACATAATTTCCTTTTTGAAAATGGTGCAACCCCGAATGCACAAAATCTTGTTTTATATCTGAGTGCAGAAGCTCCTGCAAGAGTTACCGTTTCAATAAGCAATACATCCTGGAGCCGCACTTATAACATTGCAGCAAACACGGTTATCGAAACTGATCCCGTTCCCAAGTCAGGAACAGATGACTGCCGTCTCATGGCCGAAGGACTGTCGGACCGCGCGATCCATATTGAAAGCGATGTCCCTATCGTCGCATACTCACACGTTTATGGCGAAGCAAGCTCGGGCGCTGCGATGCTGATACCTGTAGAGGCTTACGGCTACAGCTACTTCTCACTGAATTCAGAACAGAATTATACCAATGAATGTTATTCGTGGTTCTATGTTGTTGCTTCTGAAGACAACACGAGGTTAAAAATAACGCCATCCAAACCAACGCTTGGTGGCCAGCTTCCGGGTGTTCCATTTGAGGTGAACCTCAACAAAGGTCAGATCTATAACGTAATGGGTGAGATCGCTATCAGTTATCATGGTTATGATCTTTCAGGAAGTAAAGTTGAATCTATTGAAGGGTCAGATGGCACCTGTCATCCGGTTGCCATGTTTTCCGGCAGCAGCCGCACGTTTATCTGCACCCCGAATTTTGAACTGGGTGGCGGCGATTTTATCATGCAGCAATCTCTGCCTCTTAATGCATGGGGAGTAAGATATTTAACGGCGCCCACCTCTTCAACGCTTGGCGCAAAAACCCTGAACAGAAACCGATACAGGATTTACGTTCAGGATCCGTCAACACAGGTTTATAAGAACGGAGTGTTACAGGTGGGCGGACTCAGGGATAACTTCTATTATGAATACAATTCAACAACTGCGGATTACATCAGCGCAACCGCACCCATCGTTGTTGCACAGATGATCTATTCTTCCGGTGGATGTTTTTCAATTGGTGAAGGTGATCCTGAAATGATATTTCTCAGCCCTATAGAACAATCCATCAAAAAGATTACGTTCTATAGTACCAATAAAGAGAATATTGAGCACAACTACCTTACACTGGCAATACCAACTCCTGGCCTTGCAAGCCTGAAAATAGATGGTTCATCAGCTTATGATACAGCATATGCACACTGGCGCGCAGGTTACAGCGTGGTTGTGAAAGATCTTGGCCGGAATGCTGCACAACACACTGTTACAAGCGACAGCGGATTCAATGCAGTCACATATGGACTTGGTTACCGTGAATCATACGGATACAATGCAGGAACCTATATAAACAGTCTCACCGCCTATACTGAAGTACTGAACAAATACAATTCGACTCCTTCAACATATAACTGTGCAAATACACCGTTTGTGTTTGAAATGAAGAGCATCTACCCTATTGATGCTATGACCTGGCACCTGAGCCAGGTACCGGGCATTTCGCCTGCAGTTGATAAAACTATAACTGCACCTGTACTGATCAGGACCGATATAATCAATGTGCGGCGTTATTATGTATATCATCTTCCTGATGAATACAATGTTTTGACTCCCGGAGATTATGATATACCGGTAACGTTGAGATCATCAATGATTGACAATTGTACGAAAACGGAAGAGGTGACCATCACACTTTCTGTGAAACCTTCACCAACTGTTGATTTCAGTTTATCGCAGGTTTGCGAAGGCAAAACGATCCTGTTCAAAGATTCAGTACCAGGCACAGCATCCGGATGGAACTGGGATTTCGGAGACGGTACTACACAGAACATCAGAAACCCATCAAAGATTTTCAATACTGCAGGTGATTATAATGTTTCCTTACAACTGATCACGACCAACGATGGATGCATGGGTGATACAAGCAAACAAATTACTATTCATCCACTGCCATCAGTTGAATTTGATATACCTGGTATGGTTTGTCTGCCGTCCGGAAATGCACTGTTCACTAATAGAACTTCAAACGCCGGCGACAATAACAATTTGATGAAATACCGGTGGGATCTGGGCAATGGCAACTTTGACACTGCGCAGAACGGACGGGGCAGATACACCATCGCCGGCTCTTACGCTGTAAAACTTGTCGCTTCGGATCAGTACGGCTGTAGTGATAGTTTAACAAAGACTATCTCAAATTTTGGTGAGCTTAATGTTGCTTATGCTGTGAAGGACTCTGCATTGTGCGAAGGTTCAACTTTCTTTTTTGATGACAGTACAACATATCCTGCCGGACCCGAAACAAGAAGCTATCAATGGTCGTTTGGAGATGGCACTAACAACACTACTTCAACCGTTTCGAAGTTATACAACGGGCCAGGGCAATATACTGTGAGATATCGCGTGTCGTTATCTTCAGGATGTAGTGATGAATTCACTTCAAACATTACAGTATACCCTGCTCCGAAAGTTGATGCGGGTCCTGATGTTACAGCGATGATGGGAGAAAGAATTTTACTCAGGGGCACTGTTAGTGACCCGCGATCTGTAACTGAATGGGCACCGGGAATGAACCTTTCGGCATCTGATAATCTGGAAACATATTATACCGCTAACGCTCCCCAGATGTTCAGGCTGACTGCCACTACACCGGATGGTTGTTTTGCTTCGGATAGTATGCTGGTAAAGACTTCGGGAACATTGCGGATCCCGAATGCGTTCACACCAAATGGTGATGGTAAAAATGATACCTGGCAAATTCCTCTTCTTCAGAATAATACGGCCGTAACCATACAGATCTATAACCGTTATGGACAAATCGTTTACAGGACTGTAGGTTATGGACAACCCTGGGATGGTAAGCACAATGGCCGTGATCTTTCACCTGGTGCGTATCAATATGTAATCGATACAAAGGATCCAAGGTTTGGAGTTTTGAAAGGCCAGGTTATGCTGATCAGGTGATTGGATTTATTTCCTCACAAAGATAGATGCCTGTTGTTGTTGACGTGTTGACAAAGGCTTACGACTAATAGCTGTAAGTCTTTTCTAACATTAATACAACTGCCATGAAACCGATCTGGGTAAGAATGCTGTCAATTCTCCTGGGGGAAGACAACAGCACTGAAGATTAATTCAATTATTTTTTCCTGTTTTTCCGGTAATCAACTGCGATGGTCGGGTTCACCGCAAGCAACGCTGCGATGAACCCTTGTTTATCTTCAGGCGATACAAGCACGCTGTCTTTGCCTTTGTTGAATTTCAGTTCAAGCCGATCAAGAGAAGTAGCCGGCGCGCTGAGTGGAATATAGGTTTCACGGATTGAAAGTATGGTTCTGATGTCAACATTCTTATCAATAATAAAACCACATTTAACCCGAAGCATATTTCCATTCACCTGGTAATAGGTTGTTACAAAAACATAGGAAATAAATACAATTACAATTCCAAGTATTGCCAGAGTCGTCCAGATACGATTTGTATAAGCAACCGCAATTCCTACACCCAGAAATATGCTTAAAGGGATACTAAGCTCAAGCCCCTGCTTTGATTTGAATGTTGTCATAGTTTGTTTAGTTGCTCATTCACATACTTAACCGTTTCCTTAACCGAGACAAGGTTACCACCGGCTTCTATTGAATCACGTTCTATATAAATATTGCCATTGAATTTTTGTCGGGCAAGCTCTTTAAAAATCTCAGGAAACTTTACCACACCCGTGCCTACCCTTACATCCTTGAGTTCAGGTTTGTTATACTCCGCAATATCTTTTAAATGGATCGCGAGAATCCTGCCATCAAACTTCTTTACTGCTTCCAGGGGATCGATACCGCTTTTTGGGAAATGGCCAAGATCAACGCAAACACCAAAGTTCGGATGATTTTTAAGTGCGGCAAGTGTGGTATCAGGATGCCAGTATTCACTTACACCTTTCCAGTGTTCATGGATCGCTACCTTTAGTCCATACACGCCCGCAAGACTATCAATAGCATCAAGCATTTTCAGTGGTGGTTCAGTTGTAACGAAGGTTGCCCCAAAGGTCTTGGCTATTTCAAATTGTTTGACCCATGACGCGATTGTTGAATCGCCTACAACATATACCGAACGGCACAGCAGGTTGCTTTTATAGATTAGTTCCGAAAGCTTTGTGAGGCCTCCTGGTGAAAGTTGTCCGAGCAATGAATCTTTCAGTTCCGGACCCGCTTTATGGAAAGTATTGGGTTCGATATATTTCAATCCTGCACTATCCACCCTTTTTAGCGAGGTTGGGAAGTCGACGTCATGGAATGTCCATAATGCTATTCCAAAGGGCCATTTGTTTGGTGTCACCACAGAAGTATAATTGCCCCCAGTCTCAGCAGATCCTTCTGCAGGGTCACTGCCGCATGAAAAAAGAAGAGTTACAGAAATCGCTAATAGTAACAGGTATCTCATATGTTATGTTTGAATATTGTTAAAAGACTATTTTGCTTATCTACTACATGCAGCACTTTACAAATGGTGTCACAAATTATTGTAACATTACGCATTCCAAAAATAATATATGAAAATTCTCAGACCTGCTGTCAGCGAGTATACAGATTTCTATTTAAAATATATTGACCTTGTTCAGGATGAGGAACTGGTAACCGCCCTGGAAAAGAACGGCCATGATGTGGTTAGAGTGTTTTCTGATGTTCCTGCTGAGATTGAAGTTTTCAGATATGATACCAATAAATGGTCAATCAAAGAAGTATTAATGCACATCATAGACTTTGAAAGATATTTTACTTTCAAGGCTTTTGTTTCGATGCGGAATGATTTGGATACTATCATTTATCATCCGAAGCGCGATCATTATCTTTTCAATTCCGCAACAGAACATCGTCATCTGAATGATCTGCTGCCTGAGTTCACTGCTGTTCGCTCTGCAACCATCAGCCTCTATCGCAATGCCTGCGAGGCGCAGCTTAAACAAGCAGTTAAACACGAAAATGAAGCGCATGTGTTGTCTGCAAGAGCTCTTGGTTTTGCACTCACGGGTCATGCCATACATCATCTTAACGTAATACGCGAAAGATACCTCGGGAAGGCAAAATAGAAACAGCCTCTAAACGGTCTTTTCACCCGGCTGCATTATAACATAACGTATCATCGGGTATTCAGCTCGTATTGAATGCCTGATCTCGTCCATCGCATCCAGCATTTCACCGGCATCAATTTCGGGTTCAAATTCAACCATCATCACAAGTACCACTTCTTCGGGTGATTGATAGTTTGACCAGAGATTCATCACACGCATTACATGTTTGTGATCCACCGCAATTTTGATAATGGCATCCCGGGTCCCGGATGAAATTCCCTCACCCATTAAAAGACTACGGCTTTCGCGTGCAAGAATAAGGGACACCGCGATCAGCAGCAGTCCTACCAGCAAAGTTGCAACACCATCAAGCACCGGCATATTGAACAGGTGTTCCATGAAAAGAAATATCATTACGATCAGCAGACCCAGCACCGCTGCTGTGTCCTCAAACAATACAAGAAAACTGGAGGGATCTTTACTGCGGATGATTGCGGTCCACCACCCTACACCATTGCGTGTTTTATTGAATTCTTTGATCGCGACAAATAATGACGCGCCTTCAAACACCAGTGAAAGCGATAGTACGATATAGTTGATCGTTGGATCAGTGAGCGGTTCGGGATCAATAATATGACGGATTCCCTGGGTTACAGAAATTCCACCGCCAAGACCAAAGATGAGTATAGCTACCATAAAGGACCAGAAGTATAGTTCGCGACCGTAGCCAAAAGGATGGGTTGCATCTGCAGGTTTACGGCTTTGCCTGATTCCATAAAGAAGTAATAACTGATTGGTGGTATCAACCATTGAGTGGATGCCTTCAGCAATCATTGAGGAACTCCGGGAAATAGCACCCGCAACAAATTTTGTGATTGCGATTGCAAGATTTGCAATCAAAGCCCCGTAAATTGATTTGTGCGCTGTGGCCATAAAATATCAATTCAATTTTTGGACCGGCGA
>JBEVNF010000279.1:0-3349 GCA_040508255.1 Flavitalea sp. | reverse complement strand
CATTACTACTGATCATGGAAGAGGCGAAGCTCAGAATGGTAAATGGAGAGACCATGGCTCAGATGTGAAAGGTGCGGGAGAAATCTGGCTGGCTGTGATCGGAGCAGGCGTATACCCTCTAGGGGAGAGCGCTGAAAACAAAAAGATCTTCCAGGGGCAGATCGCAGCTACTATTGCTCAATTGGTGGGCGTTGAATTCAAACCGGCGCACCCGGTGTTGCCAGCATTAAATTTGTCTGTAAAATAACTTTCACAAGCTGCAAAGTTCCAGGCTTCCCTTATATTCAGTTATTTATAAATCGTTATTTCATTTGAAATCATCTCCCGCAATCGAGGCCGGCAATTCAAACGCTATGAACAAGGTTCTTGTAGCAGGTTCCGCGGCGCTTGTTGCTTTTCTTGCATACTCATCAGTATATGCGCTCAGGAAGCCATTCACCGTGGCTACATTTCAGGGTACCTCTTATTTTGGTATCAGCTATCAGACCATGCTGATCATCAGCCAGGTGATCGGTTATATGCTCAGTAAATTTGCAGGTATCAGGGTTATTGCCGAAATGAAGGCTAAAGGAAGATTCTCAACTGCGTTGATACTTGTTTCTGTTGCATGGTTCTGTCTTTTCCTTTTTGCTGTATTGCCTTCTCCCTTTGGGCTTATTTGTTTGTTCGTTAATGGCTTCGCACTTGGCTTTATGTGGGGAATTATCTTCAGTTATATCGAAGGCAGAAGGTCAACCGATTTCATAGGATCGGTACTTGCCGTGAGTTTTATTTTTGCTGGTGGTTTTACGAGATCGGTGGCAAAATGGCTCATGGTAACTCATAATGTAAGCGAGCAATGGATGCCCTTCACAACCGGTCTTGTTTTTATGGGACCATTGCTGTTGTTTCTCTGGCTCCTGAACCTATTACCAAAACCAGATCAGGATGATGTAGCAGAACGCACTGTGCGTTTGCCAATGGATTCCAAAGGGCGACGTGAGATGTTAAAGAAATTCGGTGCCGGTATAGTGGTGGTATCATTCACTTACCTGTTCCTTACAATCATGCGTGATATCCGCGATAACTATATGGCGAATATCTGGAATGAATTGGGATACAAAGATGATTATGGTATTCTTACAAGAACAGAAACAACTACTTCTCTCATCGTATTGCTGATCATGGCAATGCTTGTTCTGATAAGAAAGAATATTATTGCGTTCTCAGTAATTCATATTGTGATCCTGGCAGGTTTTGCGATCGTATTGGTTTCGTCAGCGCTATTCAATGCGGGTATGATAGATGGTGCTCTGTGGATGCAACTTGCAGGTCTGGGACTTTATCTTGGTTACATTCCATTCAACTGTATCTTTTTTGAAAGAATGATCGCTTCTTTCCGGATTGCAGGTAATGTTGGCTTTCTCATCTACATCGCTGATTCATTTGGTTATCTTGGAAGCGTTGTAGTAATGATGATCAAGGAGTTTATGAAAGTAAATATCAGCTGGGCAAATTTTTATTCGCATGGTGTTGTATATGGAGCTGTGATCGGTATAATAGGGACGGCATTTTCTTATTTTTATTTCAACAGGAAATTCAAAAGCTTTCAACAAAAAGAAATATGAGTAAAAAGACAGCAATTGTTATTGGTGCAGGTATTGTGGGTCTTGCAACAACAAGAGCGCTTGCAACACGAGGATACCAGGTCACAGTGATCGAACGTAATCAACGTGCGGTAGGTGCATCTATACGCAATTTCGGTATGATCTGGCCAATTGGTCAGCCGGATGGAGAAATGTACGAACGTGCAACCCTTTCAAGGCGAATCTGGCTGGAAACTGCTGCAGAAGCTGGTTTGTTTCACGATAAGGTTGGCTCATTGCATCTTGCATATCATAAAGATGAACTCGAAGTACTAAGCCAGCTTGCTTCAATTTATGAGCATCGCGATTACCAATTGATTGGTCCGACTGAAGCGCTGCAAAAAAATACTTCCGTTGTTTCACAGGGATTGCTTGGGGCTTTATACAGCGCTGAAGAGGTCATCGTAAATCCAAGGCAGGCTATCGGCAGTTTACCTGGCTGGCTTCAGGAGAAATTCGGAGTTCAGTTTATATGGGGAGTTGCCGTGACCGATATTCTGTATCCTATGGTTCATGGCGGTGGTACCAGCTACCGTGCAGATGAGATCTACGTTTGCACTGGTGAAGATTTTGAAACTTTATATCCCGCTGAATTCAAGGCGCTTCCTCTGACAAAATGCAAGCTTCAGATGATGAAGATGGCCGCACCTGCCAATGGTGAGCGTATGGGACCTGCAATATGTGGCGGACTATCTCTTCTTCACTATCATAGTTTCAAAGCCTCACCCGCTTTGGAAGGTTTGAAAAAAAGGATAGAAGAAAACTTTCAGCACTACCTTGATCTGGGGATCCATGTCATGGTTTCACAAAACGATGCGGGTGAGTTGATTATCGGGGACTCTCATGAATATGGCCCTTCACATGATCCTTTCATCAGGAGTGATATCAATAACCTTATCCTCGAATACCTGAAAACATTTGCAAGATTTGAGGATGAGAGACTGATCGAGACCTGGCACGGAGTGTATCCAAAACTTACAGATGGCAGCACCGATATCATACTCAATCCTGCTGAAGGAGTCACGATCATCAATGGTCTTGGAGGCGCAGGGATGACGCTGAGCTTCGGGCTTTGCGAGCAGGTAATTGCCAATAAATGATAGTGATTTATTGAATACAAAACACTAATTTTGCACCACCCCAACACGCCCCCATACGTGTAAACTACTGCACCGCAGAATCGAACAATCCCGATACAGTCACGTTATTACTGTATAAATCATTGTTATGAGCGACAAGAGAGAAACGCTTCCGGTTAATGCCACATTTTTCAGGACAATTTCAGAACTTTGTGAACAAAAGCAAAAAGCGGGAATTCTGTATGAAGATAATGGTGTAACCCGCGCAAACGGTATTGTTACCAGCTTTTTCGGAAAAGATGGTAAATATTGGTTTACGCTTGATGATCAACCCGCGATCGAACTGTCGAAATTGTACGCTGTAAACGGGATTTTTGCCTCCGATTATTCGGAGTGTTAGTTGTTATCGATTTTCCCATGAATAGAGAAGTGGCCGCTGATGTTTGCGGTCGCTTTTTTTTTGCCGCTTTTTAAGCTGTATTTTTAAACGTAAATTCTATCGCCTGAAAATGGTAAATACGTTCAGAATAACCTTGAAGCAACAGCTTCTTGTTTCAGCGCGTGCCTGGCTAGTGTACCTGATAATTTTTCTGGTCTTAATCCTGTTGTATGGATGTGATCAATATTTGGTTGTACTGTTAAGTT
>JBEVNF010000201.1:0-4158 GCA_040508255.1 Flavitalea sp. | reverse complement strand
AGCCAGAAGATCAAATTGCCGGTACACGTGGCAGATGATCCGTTAAAGAGCGTTGTTCGTGGTACAGGTCTCGCATTAAAAAATTATGACCGCTATCCGTTTATCATGCGGTAATAAATAGATCAATTATTTTAGGTTCCTGCTCAGCGCCCGAAATGGTGAAGGCAGGAATCTGACATTTAAAACGAGAATCAATCTGTGCGTAATATTTTTCTCTTCATCAGGAGATATTTCAACTTCCTCTTCTTCGTGGTGTTGCAGATCGTTGCGCTGACCTTTCTCTTCAGCTACAACAGATTTCATGAGGCGGCATTCATGGGTGTTGCCAATGAACTTACAGGCGTTGTTGGTTCCCGTTATAATAATGTTGAATACTATTTCAAATTGAAGCGCACGAACGATTCACTGGTTCGTGAAAATGCGAATCTCAGGAACGCACTTGCTACCAATTTTGATAACCCGGATACAACTTCGAAAATCATTACAGATTCTGTTCCTTATGACACAACCGGTCGCATACGCAAATACATCTGGCGCCCGGCCAAGGTAGTGGCAAATACCGTTTCACTGCAGAATAATTACCTCACCATCGAACGCGGATCCAACCAGGGCATTCACAAAGACATGGGTGTTGTGAGTTCTACCGGAATTGTGGGAACTGTCGTAGATGTGAGCGCAAATTATGCGGTGGTCATGAGCCTTCTTCACAGGCAAAGCCGTGTAAGTGCGAAAATGAAGAAATCGGGTGAAAGAGGGATCGTGCAGTGGGATGGAGAAAATCCATTCTTCCTTACTATGATCAACGTACCAAAAAGTGAACCTGTTGTAAAGGGAGATACTGTTGTAACCAGCCAGTATTCATACCTGTTTCCGCAGGGGCTGATGGTTGGTACAGTTGCCGCGATCGTAGAAGATAAAACAAGTAATTTCTATACATTGAAGTTGAAGCCGGCAACAAATTTCTTTAGCATTGAATATGTGACCGTGGCTGAAAACCTGCTGAAAGAAGAACAGAAAAAATTAGAAGAAGCAACCAGGAAAAACCAATGAGTGATTTCTTAAAAAATACAATACGGTTTGCACTGTTTATCCTGTTCCAGGTATTCGTGCTTCTTGAAGTGCCGTTCCTTCACAGGTTCATCACTCCATATGTCTATTTTTTATACATTCTCTGGCTGCCATTCGGTATGCCAAGAATGGCGCTCACCATTGTAGGTTTCCTCTTTGGGCTGTCGCTGGATTACTTCACAAAAACACCTGGTCTGCATGCAGCGCCGTGCGCACTGATCGCATACATCCGGCCCTTCATAGTAAACATCCTGATCAGGCAGGACGGGTCAGACAAAAACTATGGCTCTCCTTCAATCACCAGTATGGGCTGGGCCCCGTATTTTACACTTGTGCTGATCCTTACGTTACTGCACAACACCTATCTTGTTTTTCTTGAGTGGCTGAGTTTTGGAAATTTCATGTATTTCCTTGGCAAGGTTTTATCAACAACAGGTGTGAGTATACTATTGATCTTTATCACAGAGCTCCTGTTTTTCAGAAAGGAAAGATTCAGAACCAATACGGCATAGAACAAGGCAAATACCGGCAGGTAAAAACCATTACCGGTACAATAAATATTCTTAATTCTGCATTGTATACCTTTACATCTGAATTCATACTTCTAACTTCGTATCCGAATGTCGGTCTTTAATCAGTCAAGGAGTAATATCATTCGCCTCATTGTGCTGGGCGTATTCTTCATCATCGTTGCACAGTTGTTCAATCTGCAGGTGCTTTCCAGTAAATATGTTCAATTGGCAATGGATAATGCTGTCTTTCCCAAGGTAGTGTACCCGAGCCGTGGAATTATTTACGACAGGAAAAATCGTGCGATCCTGAACAATACCATCATGTACGATCTGATGGTAACCCCTTCTGAAGTTAAAAAGATCGACACCGCCTCTCTTTGTGATCTTCTCGAGATCGATACAGCAGTTTTCAAAAAAAGAATGCTGGAGGCAAGATATAAAAACGGGCCATATCGCCCATCCATATTCGAAGATCTTTTGCCACCTGAAATGCACGCAAGGCTTGATGAAAATATCTGGAAATACCCCGGTTTTGCACTGGTGGAAAGACCGGTTCGTGTTTATCCCTATGGCGGCGCGGCGCACCTGCTGGGGTACGTTGGTGAAGCGGACTCAAACATCATCAAACGCTCGGGCGGTTTTTACCGTCTTGGCGACTATGTAGGAAGAAGTGGTCTTGAAAGTTATTACGAAACTGTTTTGATGGGACAACGTGGTATCAGTCGTCTTATCAAAGACAATAAGAACCGTCTTGTAGGAAAATTTGAAAATGGCGAATTTGACACTGCGGCCATTGCAGGAAGAAATCTTCGTACATATATAGATGTTGAAGTTCAGTTGCTGGCAGAAAAAATGTTTAAAGGAAAGGTTGGTGCCGTTGTAGCGATCGATCCAAAAACAGGCGGCATCATAGCAATGGCTTCTGGTCCCAGTTATGATCCGAATGCCCTGACTGGTTCCGAAAAACAAAAAAATTACGGCCGTCTTGCGCTGGATGTTACCGGTCCGCTCCTGAACCGCGCAATCCAGGGTAATTATGAGCCTGGTTCTACGTTTAAGCCCCTTGGCGCTCTTGTGGCGCTTGATGAAGGAGTTATTACGTCAAATTATGGATACCCCTGTTCCGGGGCATATTATGCTTGTGGAACCGGCAAACCGAAATGTCTGCACAATGAACCGGGGCATGCGGGAAATTTACGGCTTGCAATCTCACACTCATGTAACTCTTATTTCACGCACATTTATCGCCTTACTGTGGACAACAACCGCTGGGGATCCAACAAGCAGGGATATCAAAAATGGAAGGAATATCTATCAAATTTTGGACTTGGCAGAAGGGTTGGAGTTGATCTTGCGGGGGAAGACAGGGGACTGGTACCAGATACAACGAGGTATAACAAAATCTATCGGGGCTCATGGAACTCCTGTACAAATCTGACACTTGGTATTGGCCAGGATCAGATGCAGGCGACACCGTTGCAACTTGCAAACGCGATGGCAATTGTAGCAAACAAGGGCTTTTACTATACGCCGCATATGGTGGCGAAGATCGACGACGAAACCAAAGATGATACCATCATGCACAAGTTTCGTATCAAACATGAAGTGCTGACTAAAATTCCTGATGAAGCTTACGAAGCAGTTTACAGTGGAATGCAGGAAGTGGGCGATCGCTCTGCCAAACTTCCCGGTATTGCGGTTTGTGGTAAAACAGGTACTGCGCAAAAATTCCGGATCATTGATGGAAGAAAGGTATCATTAAAGGATAACTCTTTGTTTGTGTGTTTTGCGCCCCGGGAAAATCCAAAGATAGCTGTGGCAGTGGTTGTTGAGAATTCTGGTTTTGGTGCAACCTGGGCCGCACCAATAGCTTCAATCATGATCGAGAAATATCTGAATGATACGCTCAGAGAAGTGAGCAAAAAGAAAGTAGAAGAATTAGCTTCTGCGAACATCATGCCTTCTTATTATGTGCGTCTGCAATACATCGAAGATTCAACAAGGGCCTTCCGTTGGTTTGAAATCACGAAAGACAGCAGCTATATCAAGAAATACATCAAAGGCGGTACAAGAACACAGCAGCCAAAACCTGCTGACTCTCCCGCCAAACCACAAACAAGGATCACGATGATGCTTCCTGAACCAAAATCATATCTGCCAAGAAAAGTAAACTTCTACTACCTCGCATGAGCCAGCGTAATCCTGCCATATCAAAAGGTGTTGACTGGATAATGATCTGGTTGTATTTCGCGCTTGTTGCGATCGGCCTGATGAGTATCTTCTCTGTGACCTATCGTGATGGCGATCCGATCCTGAGAAGCTTTATCAGCGGACGGACTGATTACAGCAAACAGTTGTTGTTCTTTTTTATTTCCTGCATCATTGGTTTGTTCATTCTCTTGACTGATAGTAAATTTTTTACTGCTACGGCCAATATCTGGTATTCGGTAGGTATACTCATGTTGTTGCTTGTGTTTCCGTTTCACACTGAAGTGAAGGGAACGGAGTCAATCATCAGGTTCGGAGGTTTCCAGGTACAGCCGGCAGAGATCTGTAAAATCTTTGTTTGTCTTGCGCT
>JBEVNF010000198.1:0-8318 GCA_040508255.1 Flavitalea sp. | reverse complement strand
AGTATATTCATTGAAAGAAGGCTTGCCTGACAACACCATTTACTCGATCCTCCCTGATCAACAAGGCAAGTTATGGGTTACAACCAATAAAGGTATTGCAAGGTTTGATCCCTCGAATGAGCGGGTGAGAATTTTCAAAACGGAACATGGACTTCCGGGTGATGAGTTCAACAGATTTCACCATATACGTTTAAGAAATAATAAACTTGTGTTCGGGGGTACTGATGGATGGATCGTATTTGATCCGATTGATATTACGGAAGATAAGTTCGAACCCACGATAGCACTTACCAATCTCAGGTTAAATAACGAAGCGATTGTACCAGCGGCAGAAGGAAGTGAACTTGAGCTCCCTTTGAATACAACCAAAGAACTTATTCTTTCTTATGAAAAAAATACACTCAACATAAGTTTTGCAGGACTTGAATTTACCCAGCCTCAGGATTTACTTTATCGCTACCAGTTGATTGGATATGATAAAGATTGGGTGAACGCGGGTTCAGAAAGACAGGCAACTTATACAAAGCTTCCACCGGGCAATTATACATTTCTTGTGAACGCGAGTAACACTACAGGTAAGTGGAGCCCTTTTGTGAAATCAATCAAGATCAAAGTTGATTCGCCGTGGTGGTCATCCCGGATAGCTTATTTGTGTTACCTGTTGATCATGATTTCATTGATTACAATCTTTATCCGGATCAGGGTGAGCCGTGCGTTAATGAAAAACAGTATGAGGTTAAAAGAAAAAGAAGCAATTCATCTCAAGGAACTTGATGAAATAAAGACGAGATTCTTTTCAAACATCACTCATGAATTTCGTACACCACTTACATTGATTATGGGCCCTGCTGAAACCTTAAAAGTGGTTCAGCCGGATCCTGCAAAGCAACGGCAGCTTGCTGAAACAATAGTAAGTAATTCAAGACAATTGCTGGTTCTGATAAATCGTTTATTAGACTTGTCGAAGCTCGAAGCAAAAGCAATGAAACTGCACGGGCAACGGGGAGATCCGGCTGCAGTAATAAAAAATGTAATAAATTCGTTTTTCCATGATTCTGAAAAAAGACATGTCGAATTATGGTTCAAAAACTTTTCAGCACCTCGTGATTGCTTTTTTTACCCGGAAGCACTTGAGAGAATTGTATATAATCTTGTTTCCAATGCACTGAAGTTCACCCATGCCGGGGGAAAGGTGGTAGTGTCAATGAATTATTCTGAGGATGCAATGCTTTTATCAGTAGAAGATAATGGCGTTGGTATCCCCCTGAAAAAACTACCGTATATCTATGACAGGTTTTACCAGGCCGGCGATCCTGCCAATGTTTCGAATGAAGCCGCAGACAAAGGAACTGGTATCGGCCTGTCAATCGTAAAAGAGCTTGTAACTTTATTAAAGGGAAGTATTGAGGTTTCAAGTGGAGTGGATACTCCATCAGGTACGGTGTTTAATCTTGTTCTTCCTGTCATAAAGATAATCGCGGTTCCCGCAATAACGCCGGGGGAAGAAACAGAAACTTCGAACAATGACCAACCTGAAAAGCCGCAAATTCTCATTGTGGAAGATAATGCTGAGTTGGCAGAATTCGTCAGGGATACTCTCCAGGGAGAATACCAGGTAAAAACGGCGGTAAATGGTTCAGAAGGATTAGCCGCTGCACTGGAGTTTATGCCGGATCTTATTGTTAGCGATGTTATGATGCCGGTTATGGATGGGTTTGAATTCACTTCTAAACTGAGGAACGATATCCGTACCACGCACATTCCTGTGATTTTGCTGACAGCTAAAACGGGTCATGAAAATATGGTGGAAGGACTGAACAACGGCGCAGATGACTATCTCACAAAACCATTTTCTCCGGCTGAATTGACGCTGAAAATCCGTAACCATCTTTCCCGCCAGGAAAAACTCCGAACAAAACTGAAGGCAGAGTTTGCTGACAAACAGCTGGCGACCGTAACTGATCATTCAGAGAAAGAGGAAACGGTAGAGGATGTGTTTTTGCTCAAACTCTACGCATCGATCGACGAACACCTGGATGATTCCTTGTTTGGTGTAGATCAGATTGCAGCAATCATGAACATCAGCCGAAGCAGTTTACATCGAAAGCTAAAAGCGCTTACCGGCATGTCGACCACGGAGGTAGTTCGCAATTACCGTCTGCGGAAAGCCACTGAATTTTTGCGTGCGGGTTTCACAAGCTCGGAAACTGCCTATAAATCAGGATTCGGAAGTCCCGCTTATTTCACAAAAAGTTTTAGGGAAGTTTATGGCGTAACACCGGGCGAATACGTTGGCTGAGCCCGTGCTGAAACAATAGTTATAATCTCTGCAACATCTCAGATAGTGCACATTCACGCTTTGATGGAAATTTGAGCACCTTATCAAATATCTCCTATTGAGGGGTTGACCATTAACCCTTATCCTATTTCTGCTGCAGGTTTTCCCTGCAGCTTTTTTTGCTCCCTACGTCAGTTCCTGTTTACGAAGGCGGGAAAAATTTAAAGTTCCAACCCCGATATTTCACTGGCTCAATACCCGTCATCGTTTCTACGGGACAACAACGGTATTAGAAACATTCTAATCATTCTCTAATTCGTTTCTAATACAGTTCCGTATTATGTAAATTTTTGAATGATTCTTTCCCCTTTTTGCAGATTAATCTTTCACTAATGCAATTGAGAAATCATTGTTTTAAATTATCGAAGATCTCCTGAAGCAAACTTAATCTCGTAAATGCTGCGCTTTTTCCGCTTACGAATCCGGAAACAAAACGGTTCACATTACGAATATGCCTACTATCTCCGCCTGATCGCGTCATTTTGTTTTCATCTTTGCGGCTCGGAAACCATGTGTAACAGATCTGTCGATCAGAACCAAAACCTAAGTCCTAAAGGAATGTTCCAGCTAAAACGAGCTCTTCACTTATTAATATTGATGCTTGGTCTGTTTTTGACAGGTAACCAGCTATTCGCACAACAGGCAACTGTTGTTTCCGGCGTTATCACTGACGACCAGGGTCAGCCCGCTGCCGGAGCAAGCGTAGGTGTCGCCGCAAAAGATCTTTTTACTGTTGCAGGTACAAACGGAAGATTTCAATTGAAACTTATTCCGGGTAAATACAAACTCTCCTGCTCGATGGTGGGTTTCGATACGCAGATCATCGATATCAATGTCAGCGAATCCGGAGCGTCCGTTCATAATTTCCGCCTTAAAAAATCCACTGAAAAAAGTCTCGACGAAGTGATTGTTGCCGGCAAATCAAAGAAAAAGGAAATTGAAACTTCCGGTTTTGCAGCCAGCGTGATCGAAACTAAAGAAGCTTCCTTAAGAAGTATCCAGGCGAACGAATTGCTTGACCGTACGGTTGGTGTTCGTGTTCGTCAGAATGGTGGCCTGGGATCTGAGGTTGAATATAACCTCAATGGTATGTCTGGTCGTTCAATCGGCATTTTTATCGACGGACTTGAAATTTCTACTTACGGTTCATCTTTCAATCTTAATAATATACCACCATCGATGATCGAACGCATCGAGGTTTATAAGGGTGTGTTGCCTTCGCATTTATCAGGTGATTATATGGGTGGTGCGATCAATGTGGTTTTGAAGAAGGATGTTTCACAGAATAATATCACTGCATCAGTTTCCTACGGATCGTTCAATACTTTCCAGGCAGATGCAAGTGGTGTGTATCGTAATGTGAAGAATGGGTTTACTGCGAAGGCTTCGGGTTTCTATACCTATACTGACAACAGCTATGAATCATGGGGGAAGTTTTCGAAATACATCGCACATAATGGTGTAGTAACAAGAAACTTCAGGGCGAGAAGATTTAACAACGATTACAGATCACTTGGTGGTCGTTTCGAAGCCGGATTTACAAATGTGAAATGGGCCGATGTGTTTCTCATTGGCTATAACGCATCAGACACATACAGCGAGATCCCTCACGGTCAGACTATGGGAAGACCGTATGTTGGCCGTTTCAATGAGGCTGCTGCTCATGTTTTCAGTGTCAACTATACAAAGAAGAATCTTTTTGTAGAAGGATTGAATGTAAACCTGAACGGAGTTTACAGCGATCGCAGCACCTATCTGCAGGATACAGTTGGCTGGGTTTATAACTGGGATGGTAATTATCGTCTTGATATCAACCGCAATCCAATGTATCGCGTTGGCGAAGGACAGCAGGGTATCAAAACTATTACTGATATTAACAGGAAGATCTTTAATATCCGCTCGAATGTAAGTTATGATCTGTTTTCAGGTCACCGTATTTCATTGAATCATGTGTTTTATACTGTTGACAGAAATGATGCAGATCTTCTGAATCCGGTTGATAACAATGTTCTGAAAACTACCAGTGATCTGATCAAGAATGTGCTGGCATTCAATTATGAAGCGCAAACGATCAACAATAAACTTAAGACAAATGCTTTTGTAAAATACTATCAGCAAAATGTTGCAAGAAATTCACCACTGGTTACTGTGGTAGATAATAAGAATCAGATCACAATGCAACGTGTGGAAGGTGAGGTTGGTTCGTTTGGTTACGGATTGGCAGCTTCCTACTCGATTATACCCCGGGTTGTGGTAATTGGTTCTGCTGAGCGCGCGGTTCGTATGCCGGGTGAAACAGAAATTCTTGGTGATCCTAATGAGAACGTGCTTTCAAACTTCACTATAAAACCAGAAGTAAGTGACAATGTGAATCTTGGATTCAGATTAGGATCTTATGATTTTAATCAACATAAGTTCACACTTTCTGCAAATGGTTTTTTAAGAAATGTAAAAGACAGGATCATGCGACGTGCGAACACCAACCTGGTTGACCAGGAAGTGGAGGTGTCACCATTTGTGAATCTCGGAAAAGCGCAGTCTGTTGGTTTTGAAGGAGAGTTTGGATATATCTACAATAACAAACTGAACCTCAATTTCAGCTTTTCAAAATTCCAGTCTTTACTGAAGGGTACAGGTTCTGCCGCTGATCGTCTTTCTCAGTATTACAACAAGCAGGTTCCAAACGAACCCTTCTTTACAATGAATGGGAATGTACAATACAGGCTTGATAACCTTATACAGAAAAAGTCAATGCTGAACCTCTTTTATTCATTTGGGTATGTTGCGCCGTTCAATACTATCTGGCCCGAATCACAATGGTTCACAACGCCGACACAGTTTGTAAATGATCTTGGTGTGAACTATCGTTTTCCAAACAGGAAGATCAGTATCAGTATCGATGCAAAGAATATTCTGAATGCAGAGGTATATGACAATTTCGGTGTACAGAAGCCGGGCAGGGCATTTTATGCAAAATTCAATTACACAATAGGAAAGTTTTAATTATAAAGAAACAAAATCAAATAGAGTATATGAGTAAAATGTTATCAAGACCAGTAATGATCGGAGCTGTAGTTGCAGCATTCGCATTCGCAGGTTGCAACAAGAATAGTGGATCATCTGATGATGGTAATGAACAGGATGACAGCCGCTGGATCACAATTTCTGCAGCGATTGATGATCCTTCAAACGACAACCCGGCAGATGGTGATGCGGGTACAATGGTTTATAGTATCAGCGCTGCGGATGCAAAAAATCCGGCAACTGTTGTGAATGTATTGCGTGATGGTATGCACGTAAGGTCATCAAGAACTGCCCGTCTCCAGTCATCTGCAGATGGCAATTTCCTTTACAATATTCAGTACACCGGTGAAGACGGTGGTATCTTTAATAAATACAGCGTACATGGAGCCGCTGATTTCCGGGCAAGTGGTGCTGAAGTTGAAACAGCAACTTATGTAAGTACTTCTCCGCGTTGGCTGAAAGCAGCTGAAGGTGTTGGTGTTGCCGTAAGAGGTACCGCTAATCCTACAGTGTATTCAGGTACTTCTCCAAACTTTACATTCACAGAAAGAACAACAACTGTTGATCTGCTTTCTCTGAACCTGAACGAACCTCAGATAGTCAATACTTCAAAAACTACACGTGTAGCCCTTTCTGACGAAGAAGTTGCAGCAGGTTATTATATCTGGAGAATAGATGTGCCTGTTGTTAACAGAGCAGGTAATAAGGTTTATATCGGTGCAGGTGTTCAGAAAATGAACCCTAACTCATTCACAGTTGCTGCTAATGGTACTCCAACATTTGCAACTGATAACACAAGCCCGAGAGCTTTCGCTAAAACTATTGTTGCTGACTACCCAAGTCTTCAGAATCCTGTTGTGATCAGCTCAACCCAAACAAGAGGTGCTACCAACGGTTACCGCAGCACTATGCAGTATATAGGTGATGATGGCCATGTTTACCAGGCTACTTCAGGTGAAGGTTTTGGAAACGGTGGTTCTAAGATTCTTCGTATCAGCTCTGCAACGAACGACTATGATAACAGCTGGGCTTTCAGTCTTGATGCTGCTCTCGGGGTAAGCAACAGCTATATCGAAACCTGGAGATATGTTGGTAATAACATCGGTTATGTGGTGTATAGCATTGTAAATGCTGCTGGCGAACGCACCGGTGGTTACGTGGCTCGTATTGATCTTAGCAACAATACCGCAAGAAAATACACGCTTCCTTCTGAAACCTCACTTTATTTTGGTCAGATCCAGAACATTGGTCTTAACGGTGATGATGTATTTATCGCTGTAGCAGTTCCCGGTCAGGCTGGTAACATCTATGTGTTTGATAAGGTATCTGGTGATATGACAGTTGGTGCCAAATTGGAAAACCAGAATGGCGGTCAATTTATCGGAGCTTACTAAGCAATACATTCTTTTAACTGAGAGGCTACGTGGATCTGAATCCGCGTAGCCTTTGTTAATTGTTGACTTTTGTTCGGCAAGGCGAATGACTTGTACGACTCATAACCTCGGAATACCAATTCATACCTGACATACGAATCATGGGTAGTGAGGTTTGCTAGTTTTGAAGCTCACAGAGTTACAAAACTGAATCTAAATGACTAAACAAGTATCTGTAATTAATGCGTTCAGTATTGACGGACAGGGTGGGAATCCTGCCGGTGTTGTGTTTGATGCCGATAATCTGGGCAACGAGACGAAACAAGCTATTGCAACTGCTGTCGGTTTTCCGGAGACGGCATTTGTTTCTTCTTCAGATGTTGCCGATTACCGCCTGGATTTTTTCACCCCTGTCAGACAAATTCCTCATTGTGGTCATGCAACTATTGCGACGTTTAGCTATATGCGCAAGATTGGTAAGATCAGTACAGACGAGATCAGCAACGAAACAGCTGATGGTAACCGGACGATATTCTTCAAAAATGATGAAGCATTTATGGAGCAGCGGGCGCCAACATTCATTCAGCATACTGATACTGATGAAATACTTGCGGCTTTGAATCTGACGCATTATCAGCTGATTCCCGGAATGGAAATCCAAATTGTGAATACCGGAAATTCATTCATGATCGTACCGGTTATTGACCAACTTACGCTCTCGGAAATAAAATATGATCGAACTGCTGTTTCTGGGATCTCTGAAAAATATGGGCTTATCGGATTTTATCTTTTTGCACCCTCAAAAGGATTTAATGCAACTGCCAGAATGTTTGCGCCACTGTATGGAATTGATGAAGAAGCTGGTACAGGCATGGCTGCCGGCCCCCTGGCTTCATATCTGTGGAACCGCGAAATTGTTACGAACAAAAACCTGATTATCCAACAGGGTATGTTTATGCGAGCCCCATCACCTTCATTGATAAAAGTCGAACTGCTGGTCAGCAACAACACAATTGACAAATTATACGTGGGCGGCAGGGCGCATGTTTCCGGCCAGACAGTCGTGCATCTCCCAGGTTGAAAGGTGATCCAGTTTGTCTAAATACTCTCTGGTCCAATACAAACGTCTTAAAGCCGGAATAGATTTGCCCAGGCAATTAAGCCGAAGCAAAATCTAAACAAATGGCTAAATCAATTTTTTATCATGCTGGTTGTCCTGTATGCGTAAGCGCAGAGCAGGATATTATTGAACTGATCGGATCTGGTAACGTGGAAGTAGTGCATCTTGGTGAAGACAAGGCGCGTATTGCGGAAGCTGAACGCGAAGGTGTCAAATCTGTACCTGCATTGGTTACTCCGAATGGAAATGTTCTCCATATTAATTTCGGAGCTTCCATGGCAGATGTAAAAGGATAATCATAAGCCCCGGAGGATTTAGTTCTCCGGGGCTTTTTTATCTCCTGTTTGCTGGACTACCAGATTATGCAAAATCTGTATCACCTTAACCATCCAATAGAATTCTACTTTTACATAGCGATCATGCAATCACAATTAAATTATACAACATGTCACAAACAAATCAA
>JBEVNF010000190.1:0-8802 GCA_040508255.1 Flavitalea sp. | reverse complement strand
GATCAACTGGCTGAAATATGACGGCATTACAGACGGTATGGAAGCCAACACAAAGATCAGGTACAAGGACAAGGGCGCTCTCAGCAACCTTTATAATGACGAGCGTGGTATCCGTGTAAAATTTTATGAAGATGCCAAGGGTATTGCTCCCGGCCAGAGTGCTGTTTTCTACGAGGGTGACGATGTTATCGGCGGCGGGATCATTATGCGCTCCTGAGAGCGGGTCGACTTCTACTGTCTTACACTTAGTCTGCAGATTACCAGGCTGATTTTATGCCTTTTCCCCCATACAACCGACAATAAAACCCACAAAATCCCGTTCATCATTGGCTGAAATCAGCCTGCGCCTTACCCTGTATTGCGTTGAAAACGTTGAATTACGAACCATAACCAACTAGCACTTCATGAAAAGGCTGGCATACTGCATCTCCATCTTATTGTTGACTACTATTGTCTTTATCAGTTGCGAAAAGAAAACGGAAACCTATGTGTCTGAAGAAATAGAGCAGTATTTTCCAAACCAGGTTGGCAAGTATGTACGGTACAGGCTCGACTCTCTGCGCTTTACTGCATTCGGCGCAAAGGATACAACCATCTACTACCAGGCTAAGGATGTGATTGAAGACAGTTTAACTGACAACTCCGGCAGACCAAGTTGGAAGGTGGTGCGTTACCTGCGCGATACTGCAGGCCTGAAACCATGGACCCCAAACATTACTTATATCGTAACACCAACACGTGAATCGCTTGAAGTAGTGGAAGAAAATTTCCGTTATGAGAAAATGAAGCTCCCTGTGAAAGATGGCGCCACCTGGAAGGGCAACAAATACATCAGCCTCAACTCAAGTGATCCAAACTGGAACTACGATTATTTCTTTGACTGGAACTATACGTATGAAAACACCGGTTTACCTTTTCCAATATTTAACGGTGAGATGGTTCAGAACACAGTTACGGTAAACCAGGTTGATGAGACACTTGGCAACCCCGCTGATGATAAAAGTTACAGCGAACGAACCTATGGCAAAGAAGTATATGCAAAAGACATTGGTCTCGTATACCGCGAATTCATGCATTATACTTACCAGGTGTTCTATGTTACAGCAAACTGTTATTATACCAAATGCGTAAATAACGTTTGTGATACTATCTATTGCAACTCCACTCCCACCCGTTGTGATTCTGTGAGTATGATGAGTGACTGGAAAAAAACATGTCGCGACTCTGTTATTACGAATTCATATTATGAAGGTGCTGGTATCAGACTTACAATGATCGATCATAATTGATACGCCTTTTTCTGACTGCGATTCTGTAACCCAATCTTATGAAGCAAATCCTGCTGATAATATTTTGTTGTGCCTTTATTGCTGCAGCATCTGGTCAAACTACCAGGCACATAATACAATTGACAGATAAGCAGGGAACACCGCATACAATAGCTGATCCATCTACTTATCTTTCACCTCGATCGATATTGCGTCGTACCTCGCAGCGTTTAGCCGTCGATAGTACTGATCTGCCGTTATCACCTTCATACGTTGCCGCGATAGCAGGAGTACCAAATGTACAGGTGCTGAATGTCTCCAAATGGCTGAACCAGGTTTTGATAAGAACCTCTGATCCATCAGCACTAACAACCATCGGCAACTTCCCTTTTGTCAAGTCTGCAAAGCAGATCGCGAACAATTCAATAAAGAAAGCACCTACACCAAAACTGGATCACCGGGTTTTCAATCCCGGGAAACCTGTTGTTTACGGAATCAATAAAAAAACATCAACCAATAGAACGTTCGGTACAAATAAAGTATTGGGCACACTACAGGATTTTAACTATGGTTCTACTTTTGACCAGATCCACATTCACGAAGGTGAGTTTCTTCATAAGAAGGGCTACACCGGCGAAGGTGTGGTTATGGCAATGATGGATGCCGGTTATCTTGGATATCTTGACAACCCGGTATTTGACAGCATTCGCAACCAGGGTAGAATTCTTGGCACCTGGGACTATGTGATGAATGAAGAGAGTGTGAATGAGGATCATGTGCATGGAGCATTGTGTTTTTCAACGATAGCGGCTAATAAGCCAGGATCAATGATTGGAACTGCACCGCATGCAAACTTCTGGTTGTTTCGTACAGAAGATGATATCAGTGAAACACCTGTTGAAGAACAGAACTGGATAGCAGCCGCGGAATTTGCGGATAGCGCCGGTGCACAATTGTTTTCAACTTCACTTGGTTATTATGCGTTCGATGATCCTTCGCTAAGCTACTCGCATGCACAACGCGATGGAAAAACAGCAATGATCACACGCGCCGCTGCCCTCGCCGCGAGAAAAGGAATATTGCTAACCTGCAGCGCGGGTAATTCCGGTTACGAAGCAGGTGACAATAAGTATATTATGGTTCCGGCCGACGCAGATAGTGTTCTGACCGTTGGAGCAGTTGATTACGATAACAATATCGCCGGCTTCAGTTCTATCGGACCAAATGGTGCGGGAAAAAGGAAACCGAATATAGTTTCAGTAGGCGTTGGAACGATCTTCGCGTGGACAGACGGATCACCGATGGGTGGAAATGGAACTTCGCTTTCAAACCCAAATGTTGCGGGCCTGATTGCCTGCTTGTGGCAGGCTTTTCCTGAGCTATCCAACATGAGTATAATCAATGCAGTTGAACGAAGCTCAGATAAATACAACAATCCTGATGACTACTACGGTAGCGGTCTGCCAAACTTCAGAAAGGCCTACAATTACCTGATGACAAAATCTTTTGCAGGTAACCTGAAGTACGAAAAAGGCAATGCCGTCTTAAACTGGAACATCAAAACCGATACTTCAGTTACTTTCATTATTGAGCGTAAAGCTCCGGGTTCAAATCTCTTTCTGGCTATTGACACTATTTCAAGCAATAATTCAGCGCTTGCATTCAGAGATTTTTCAATCACAGATTCTGTTCGTTCAACGAAGAGCGGAGACTATTTATATAGGATCAATATAGTGGTTCGAGGAGATAACTCAACTTATTCACCTGAGTATTCATTCCGCAATAACTGGTCAACCTTGGTTGCAGATTCATTAGAGTTGAATACCTCAGGCTCGACGTGTGCGGCGACGATTACCTGGAGCATGCCCGAAGATGCAACCGTTCAGTATAAGCTCGAAAAACAATCACCTGGCGCTGCCTCATTTACTACTATTTCCACAATAAATGGTACTGGCAGTTATACAGATGGTGGGTCCAAATCACATAGTTTTACAGACCCGTTGCCTGGTGCTCCAATGGGAACTTATAATTACAGGTTGCAGGTGATCATGGGCATTGATACTAGTTTCTATACAAGCCCGTCATCGTTTGTGAATAGTATTCCGTGTATTACCAAAGAAGGATATTACTTTTCACCGAGCCCTTTCAAAAGCGATGTGATTGCTATTGCAAACACAAACGAAACATCTTCGAATATGGCAATCATTCTTTATGATATCACGGGACGTGCTGTATACAAATACCAGTCAGCAAAACCAACCGGGTATTTCTCACATCGCATTCCTGCCTCAAGTCTTAAATCGGGGGTTTATGTTGCTGCGATCATGATCAACAACAAAGTTGTACATCGTCAAAAGATTGTAAGGTAAACTAAGAATTAAAAGGCTTTTGAAATAAGGCGGTGAACATTGTGTCAGCAGCTTCATCGTAGCCTGGTATGATCTGCTCAGCAATCTTTTTCAATTTGAGTCTTGATGACACAAACTCACTGTTCTCTTCATTTTCTTTTCTGAATACAGAACAGGTTATCAGCAGGAGATAACCTCCGGGCTTGATTGCGGGGATCAGATTAGTAAGAATCCTTCGTTGCAAATTCTGGTAACCTTCAATCGCTTTAAGATCAGTTTGCTGCAATTGTTCAGGAGTTCTGCTCCATGTTCCGGAACCACTGCATGGAACATCAGCTATGATGAGATCCTGTTCTTCATTAACAGGCAGATGAGCATCTGATGTGAGATCATAAACGGCGGAAGTGAAATCAGAGATACCTGCTTCTTCAAATCGCTTTGTAAGGTTATGGATCATGGTAGCGCGTATGTCTGTTACCGTGAGATCGATCTTCCCGAGTATGTCATAAGCAAGAATTGATTTACCACCGCTGGCGGCGCAGGCGTCCCATACTTTTTTTACCGGAGTTTCAATCTTGCGGAGCATATCGCCGGTTAGTTGCGAGCTGTAATCCTGGATCACCACCTGTCTTTCAGGTGCAAAAATCTCATCCAGCCTTGTACTGATCGGCAGGCGGACCGCTGAAGGTTGCAAAAGATCAAAGCGCAGATCAGCAGCAACAAGTTTCTTTTTCACTATCTCATCCATTCCAGGCCGAATTCGCAGAAACAGATCAGGCTGAATAAAAAATGAATACAGGTATTTTTCAGGATTGACCGCCTTGCTGATCTCAGAAACCGGTACCGGAAACAGGATGGATATGGGAGGAATTTCTTGGCTACCATTGTTCATCTCATCCTGGTAAGCGCCATTGATGATATTCCATTTATCTACCATCGACTTTTGGATTACCTCATTGTAATCATCCAGCAACTGTTCAGTGACCGGATCGCTGAAATGTGTACAGAGAAACAACCCAGCTCGAATCCTGTTTTCAAACGACCATTTTGGAAATGCGTTCCCTGTCCGCAACGCGGCATAACAAAGTCTCGAAATATTCTTGCGATCTCTTGAGCCATATTTCCTGTCTGTTTTCAGATACTCCCTGATAAAATGATGGAAAGGCATCTTTGCATCGTATTGCTCAAGAATATGGACCGCCGTATTGAGATGTGAGTAGAATTTCATAAATGCCCTGTTCTGAAAATCAAAAACCTGTAACCCGTGTGATTGTATCACGCCATGGTTACAGGCATTTTATATTTTATTGAATTCGCTTTGATAAATATTATCAGAGTTCAAGAAGTGTTTTAACCGGATCTTTTCCAAACAGCAGGAGTTCAGGATTTTCCAGCAATTCTTTGACTCTTACAAGGAAACTTACTGATTCACGACCATCGATGATCCGGTGATCGTAGCTTACCGCGAGATACATCATCGGCCGAACTACAACCTGACCATTGATAGCGATTGGACGCTCCTGGATCTTGTGCATGCCAAGGATAGCACTTTGCGGAATGTTGATGATTGGCGTACTCATCAGTGAACCGAACACACCACCGTTGGTGAGTGTGAAAGTACCACCCTGCATTTCTTCCATTGAAAGTTTGTTATCCTTTGCTTTACCGGCGAGTTCGATAACCTTCTTTTCGATTTCAGCCATGCTAAGACTTTCTGCATTTCTTATAACCGGAACAACAAGTCCTTTTGGTGCAGATACCGCGATCGAGATATCGCAATAATCGTGGTAAACGATAGAATCTCCATCAATGTAAGCATTCACTGCCGGCCACTCCTGCAATGC
The DNA here is from genome assembly GCA_040508255.1 of Flavitalea sp. GTDB lineage: Bacteria > Bacteroidota > Bacteroidia > Chitinophagales > Chitinophagaceae > DATHKG01. Next base: position 3,342 of record JBEVNF010000190.1, on the reverse strand, counting down.
ATAAGTAGCAGCCTTTGTAAAGAAGCTCATGAATCCAAGGCCAACGCCGTGTTTTTCCTTGAACTTGTCTTTATATTTTGCACGCAATGCCATGATGTTTGTCATGTCCACTTCATTAAAAGTGGTAAGCATTGCTGTTGTATTTTTTGCTTCAACAAGACGACGTGAGATGGTCTTACGAAGATTGCTCATCTTCTCACGACGCTCTTCTCTTCCAAACAGTGCTTTACCCGGAGTTCTGCCAGGATTATTGAGTGCGCTGAGCACATCACCTTTCAGAATTTTACCATTACTGCCTGTTGCAGAAATAGAAGATGGATCAATTTTTTTATCTGCGATGATTGCAGATGCAACCGGTGATGCTTTTACATCATTTGAAACTGATGTAACCGGAGCATCTTTTGTTGCTGGTGTTGCTTCAGCCTGTTTTGCAGGAGCTTCCGCTTTCGGTTCTTCTTTCTTTTCAGCCGCAGGTGCGCCTTCAGGTTTTGCAGCTGATTCATCGATCGATGCAAGTACATCACCAATCTTCAGTGTATCGCCCTCCTGTGCGCCGTATTTCAGCGTACCTGCTTTTTCCGCATTCACTTCGAAAGTTGCTTTTTCACTTTCGAGCTCTGCGATTACTTCATCACGTTCAACATATTCGCCTTCCTTCTTTGTCCATTTTAATAAAGTGACTTCGCTGATAGACTCTCCTACTGTTGGAACTTTTATTTCGATCATAACTTATGTTTCTTATCTGTTGTGTTTTGTTTGCCCGGGCCAGAAAGGCATCGGGATGTTCAGTTATCAGAATGAAAAAGCTGTATCAATGATTTCGGCCTGCTCCTGTGCGTGAACTTTTGAATAACCGGTTGCTGTTGCTGCCGAAGGCTGACGACTGATCACACCGTAGTTGATCGATTTCAGATTCATCTGCAGGAAGGAAGCTGCACCCATATTTAGTGGCTCTTCCTGAACCCAGAACCATGTGCTCTTGCTGTACTTGTTATACAACGCTTCAAGCTGCCCGGTTGGTAAAGGATAAATCTGTTCAAGCCTGATGATCGCAATATCCTTGCGGCCATCTTTTTCCTGACGCTCAGCGAGATCATAATAGATCTTACCGGTACAGAAAAGAACAGTTTTCACTTCTTCTGCATTGGTTACAAAACTATCATCGATCACTTCACGGAACGCGCCTGAAGTAAACTCAGCTTCTTTTGAATAAGTACCGGGGTGACGAAGATTTGCTTTTGGAGAGAACACCACCAATGGCTTACGGAATGGCCATGCAGTTTGTCTTCTCAATGCATGGAACATATTCGCTGCAGTTGTGATATTCACACAAACCATATTTAGTTCCGCACACATCTGCAGGAATCGTTCCATCCTTGCGCTTGAGTGTTCCGGACCCTGCCCTTCATAACCGTGTGGCAACAACATGGTAACACCGTTCATACGGTTCCATTTCTGTTCGCCTGCACTGATAAACTGGTCGATAGTGATCTGTGCACTGTTTGCGAAGTCACCAAATTGTGCTTCCCAGATAACAAGTGCTTCAGGATTTGCCATTGCATATCCATATTCAAAACCAAGCACACCAAATTCACTCAGGAATGAGTTGAAGATTCTCAGCTTGCCTGTACCGCCGGGGATACGGCTTACACGATTGTAAGCTTTATCATTTTCTTCATCACGAAGAACTGCATGACGATGGGAGAAGGTACCACGACGGATATCCTGTCCGCTCATTCTTACATCTTTTCCTTCGAGCACAAGACTTCCATAAGCAAGCAGCTCAGCTGTTGCCCAATCGATCTTACCTTCTTCACCAAAGAGTTTTACTTTATCGTTGATGATCTTTTCGATCTTCTTCAAAGGTTTGAAATCATCCGGCCATCCCATCAACGCATCAAAGATCTTTTTGAAATTTTCTGAAGTGATGAAAGTATCAGGTGATGATTTGAAATCAGCATCAGTAGCCTTACGAAGATTTCTCCAGGCAATTTCCGGTTGCTGAAAACGATATGGTAAAGGATGTTGTTTGATCTCATCGAGACGTTCCTGCAGATCTGCCCAGAACTTCTTCTCCATATCCTTCGCCATCTCTCTTGCATCCTTCTCACCATTTTCGATAAGGAAGTTGGTGTACATCTCACGCGGGTTAGCGTGTTTGTCGATCAGGGCATACAAACGTGGTTGTGTGAACTTCGGATCATCACCTTCGTTGTGACCGTGGCGACGGTAACAAACCATATCGATAAAGATATCAGTATTGAATTCCTGGCGGTAACGTGTTGCGATCTCAACGCACTTAACGACAGCTTCAGCATCGTCACCATTACAGTGCAACACAGGAGCCTGAACCATCGCAGCTACTGAAGTACAGTAATCACCGGTTCTTGCGTCATCAAAATCGGTTGTAAAGCCGATCTGGTTGTTGATCACAAAGTGAATGGTACCACCAACATAATATCCTTCAAGACCGCTCATCTGCACAACTTCGTAAACGATACCCTGGCCTGCAATTGAAGCATCACCATGTATCAGGATCGGAAGTATTTTATCGTAATCACTGTTATAAAGCACGTCAGCCTTTGCCCTTGCAAAACCAACCACAACAGGATCAACAGCTTCAAGGTGAGATGGGTTTGGACAAAGTTTCAGGTAGATGTTTTTGCCTGAAGGCATTTTCATTTCACTGCTGAAACCTTTGTGATACTTAACATCACCGCTACCCATCGTTTGATCGGGAAGATTTGTTCCTTCAAATTCAGAGAAAATCTCTTCATAGGTCTTACCCATGATGTTTGCCAGGATGTTAAGACGTCCGCGGTGAGCCATACCGATCACAACCTCTTCCACTCCATGCTCGGTAGCAGTGTTGATGATTGCATCAAGCGCAGGAATGGTTGTTTCACCACCTTCGAGTGAGAACCTTTTCTGACCGATGTATTTGGTATGAAGAAATTTTTCAAACATTACACCCTGGTTGAGTTTTTCAAGGATGCGTTGCTTCTTTTCGAGTGGCAGCGGTTTGGTAAAGTTGGTTTCCATTTCGTTGGTAAGGAAAGCAACTTTTTTTGGATCGCTGATATATTTGAACTCGATCCCCACGTGGCCCGCATAAACTTTCTGCAGGTGGTTCACGATATTTCTGAGTGTTGTTACACCAAGACCGATCATATTGCCGGCATGGTAGGTTTTGTCTAGATCCTCTTCGGTAAATCCGTAGAAGCCAAGGTCGATATTGGCGCCACGATCTTTACGGGTGCGGATAGGATTTGTTTTAGCAAGTAAATGTCCCTTGTTTCTGTAACCAAGAATTATCCGGTAAGCTGCAACTTCTTTTTTCCA
>JBEVNF010000267.1:0-5756 GCA_040508255.1 Flavitalea sp. | reverse complement strand
AATTACCAGCCATGAGCGATAGCAGACAAATCTTCCAGACCAGTTCAAGGTTAAGATGGACAACCTTTCAGTGGGCAAGCCGCGTGCTGCTCGCGTTGTTGATTCTTGCAATACCTGTAGTAATATGCTGTAGCTGCTGTGAATGCAAAAAGTTATTTCTGGGTTAAAAAAACACCTCAGCAACCAGCGGCTTCGCTGGAGAAGTACCTTCAACAACAACTGGCAGACAGAAAGAACCAGGAATGGATCTTCGCAGGTTATTCATTCGGGGCTGATGTAATGCCCTTTGTCATCAATTAACTTTCACCCGACAACAAATCAAACATGCTCCAAGCACTGATGATCACGCAAATATTATACTCCAGGGCGGACATCATTATGACAGCGACGGAACTGATCTTGCAAAAACAATAACGAATTCATTGCGTTGATCCGTTTGCGTTATACAGGATTGTGTTGGCTGGTGCTGATAGTCGGCACCATTCAGAAACTTCATGCCCAGCAATTCGATACCACCTATATCAGCCAGTTTGAGAAAAAGAATGTTGTAGAACTTTATCCCGGCATTTACGGGACCAGTTTTGATTTCAAAGATCGCACTGATCGCAGGAAAGATTTCAGGCTGGTGGCAAACAGTGCTGCCTTTGTTGGTGGTTACATCAATTACAAATGGCTCAGTGCTAAATACGCTGTTTATATTCCCGGCACTTCATTGGCGAGAAACGAAAAACTCCGGTTTACTTCTTTCCGTTTCCGTTACAGCACAAGGCACATGATGTTCCATCCGTTCTATGATTCTTATAAAGGCTTACTTGCTGCGGAGGGTACAAATAAAAGAAGATTTGAAGCAGTAAGAAATGTGTCGATCGCTGATGCAGGACTTGATTATTATTACTTCTTTAATACAAAACGATATTCCTTTCACTCCGCTATGTTCTTTTCTGAAAAGCAGGTGAAGAGTGCAGGTTCGCTTTTCCTGATGGCCACGCCTATGTGGCAGAGGGCAAGCTGGAAGTTTGGTGCGGCCCCGGTTATGCCGGATACAATGACCATTCAACTGTTGACCCGTAACCCTTCATGGCTAACCTTGATTGGTAGGGTAGGCTATGGTTACAATTTCAGTTTTGACCAGGGGAAATGGATGGTTGCACCCACGTTTATGGCTGGCGGTGGAGCTCTTCGCGAGATCAAAAGCGATGATCACCGGTTAAGACCAGTTACCGATGTTGAAGCAACGCTGAATGCCGGTTATAATGGTTCGCGTTATTATGTGTTTGTAGCAGGCATCTGGAGTCATCAGCATTCTGATCTCAGGTTAAAGGATATGCAGAAACGTGACAGCGAACTCACGCTGACCTTCGGTTATCGTTTTGATAAACTCAAATGATCCTCTCTATTCTGATCTCAGTAGACAACCGACTAGTCCTTTAATCACTGTACAACTTGCTGTAAATTCCACCCGATACTGTAAATTCGAAGATTATGAAAATCAAACAGGTTATAATTTTTGCCCTGATCGCTTTGGTAAATGGCAGCGCCTCCGCCCAGGAATCGGGTGCCGCATATGTGAAGTCGCTCGATGAGTGGCACGCCAAAAGGATAGAATCATTGAAAAGTGAAAATGGATGGCTGAATCTCGAGGGACTCTTCTGGCTCGAACAGGGGTCAAATAGCTTTGGAAGCGGTAAGCAAAATGCAATCGTATTTCCTGCCGGCTCAATCGCTCCGGCTGCAGGATATTTTGAGTTGAAGGGGTTTGATGTGAAACTGGTTGCGGCAGCTGATGCAGATATAAAACTCGCAGGCAAACCTGTGAAAGAAGCAAAGGTCTTCAATGCAGATTCCATGAGATCTTCAACAATGTCACATGGTTCATTGAGATGGACATTGATCAGAAGAGACAGCAAGATCGGGGTACGTTTACGCAACCTCGAAAGCAAACAACTGAAGGAGTTTAAAGGAGTTGAAAGGTATGCGGCTGATACATCACTCCGTATAACTGCTATTCTCCGGCAAGGCGTAGTGCCTGCGACTATCCCGATAACAAATGTACTTGGACAAACTACGCAGAATAAACTCGCGGGTAAACTGGTCTTTAAGATCGCGGGTCAGCAATACACACTTGATGCGCTTGAAGAAGGGGATGAGTTGTTTATCATCTTTGGTGATGAAACGAGCGCTGTAACTACCTATCCTTCGGGAAGATTTTTATATGCACATAAACCAGGTGCAGATGGAAAAGTTTTGCTTGACTTTAATAAAGCAATAAATCCTCCATGTGCATTTACTGATTATGCTACCTGTCCTTTACCACCGAAACAGAATATTTTGAAAGCAGAAGTGAAAGCAGGGGAGAAGTATCACTAAAAAAACAACCCCTTCATTTTGATTGAAGGGGTTGTGAAATCATTTATCTCCATTCAGGATTCTGTTCCAACTGATCGTTTGCATTGATCTCATCCTGCGGTATCGGGAAATACCGATGTTTTTGCTGAGGTGTTCTTACCGGGTAAAGATCGTTCACAGCTTTGGGGATTACCTGCATAAAAGTATTAGTTCTGGTGAGATCGTACCATCTGTCTCCTTCTGCAAAAAACTCCCAGCTTCTTTCCTGTAACACTGAATCAATAAATTGTTGCTGGGTCAGGTCATTTGGCAGATCGGCAAGTCCCGCACGAGCACGTACTGTGTTCACATATTGATAAGCTTCAGCAGAAGGTGCCGTAGCCCTTGCAGCTGCTTCTGCTGCGATCAGGTACATATCTGCAAAACGAAGAATAGGAATGTTGTTTGCTCCAAGCGCACCCAGCGAAGACTTATCCATGTATTTTTTTACAAGTACGGCCTGGGTAGTAGCAGGACTGATATCTTTCTGTGAAACCACATTGCCTGCCCGGTTAACATAGGTTGTATCAAGCAATAACCTTCTTTCATCTTCCGGATCAAATGAGTCGTAGAATGATTGGTAGGCGAAGATTGATCCATAGGTTTCAACACCATAATCTGGTCCGTCACTGTTTGGTGGTCCATATAAACTCAACAGCTGATGGCTTTTTGCAGGTGGCATACTTTCGGCTTCATACGCCCACATATTCTCTACCCTGGCCGCATCTTCCTTTGTTACATCATAAACATCCAACACATTTTCCATCAGGGAAAACTTACCCGACTGAATTACAGCCTGTGCTTTTTGCAATGCAACCGGCCAGTTCTCTGCATAGAGTGCTGCCTTGGCGTGAAGTCCCATTGCAGTTTCTTTTGATGATCTTCCCTTAACTGTACTTGCCGACCATGAGGGTAATTTTGCCTCTGCCTCTTCAAGGTCCTTAAAGATCTGGTTGTACACCTCGGCTTTTGGACTTTTCGGAAGAAAAGCTGATTCGATACCTTCGCTTGGTTCTATTTTGATGATCACATCGCCAAAGTTTTTGGTTAATGTGAAATGATAGAATGCGCGCAAAAACAATGCATCACCAACTATCGCATTTCTTGTTGCTTCATTAATGTCAGATTCAGCAACCTTTGCAATCACCCAATTGCTTTTTTCAATACCGGCGTAACATGAATTCCAAAGCTGCTGAGGTGATTCATGAACCCTTGTGAAACTTCTTTGTACCGTATAGTTTGCATCGTATGTGAAAAGTGTGATGGTATTCCGGCCCACCGCCTGCCTTGGAAAAGTTTGATCTGCGCTCCAATCCGAAGCACAGGTGCCGGCTGTGTTGTAGACTTCTACAAGTTGCGCATAAGCCGCTGCAAGACCCGCAAGCGCATCGGATTCTGTTTTATAAAACTGCTCCGTTGAAATTGCGGAATACGGTTCTTCTGTAAGTTTTGTACAAGCTGAAAGCGAGATACAAGCCAAAACAATAATGATATATTTAATGGAACCTTTCTTCATGTTAACTCTTTTATGCAGATATGAACACTGCTGATTTAATTCGTTTTTTCTCTTTGCTCTTATCATAATCCAATCTGGATACCTGCGAGATAAGTTCTCGCGACAGGATAAACCAGGTTATCAATACCTACGGATACATTGGATCCGCCAAATGTATTTACTTCGGGATCGAAGCCGCTGTAATCAGTGATCGTAAGCAGGTTATTTCCACTTACATATAATCTTGCGTTCTTTATTCCAAGGAGCTTTTTGAAATTATATCCAAGACTTACATTTTTCAATCTGATGAATGAACCGTCTTCAATATACCTGTCAGAAACCGGCAGGCGACCACCCTGTAATCCTGCAGCATAATCATTGGTTGGATTCGATGGTGTCCATCTGTTTGCAACACCGGCAAGTACATTACGTCCACCCAGTGCATTCTCAAACGTGTATCTGCTCAGATTGAAAATTTCATTACCCTGCACGCCTGTGATGAAAAAGCTGAGATCAAAATTCTTGTAACTCATATTACTTGAGAAGCCGAAAATATAATTTGGTGCTGCACTGCCAGTATAAGCCTGGTCAGCATCTGTTATTGACCCGTCTTTGTTGATGTCGATCACTCTCGGTCTGCCCGGGGCGCCATCTGAACCTGGTAATGGTGTTTCACCTGTCTGGTAAAGACCATCATACCTGAATGTTTTGAAAGCTCCCAATGGTTCGCCAACTTTAAGTACGCCAAACTGATTCAGTACAAATTCATCAACACCTCCTGCAAGACTTAATAATTTGTTCCTGTTTACGGAGAAGTTCGCGTTTGCCTCCCATTTGAATTCACCCTGGAAGATTCTGCCATTGAGACCGAATTCTATACCCTTGTTCTCAATGCTTGCGAAGTTTCCAATGATAGTTCCGTAACCGGATGAGACAGGCAACTGACGAAGGAAAAGAAGATCTTCAGTTTTCTTGTGATATACATCTACAACCAATGCTATGCGATTTTTGAGTACCGCGACATCAAGACCAATATTAGCCTGTGTGCTTCTTTCCCATTTCAGATCGGGGTTTGGTATTCCTGAAGGATTAATACCGACGGTATATGTATGATCAAAATAATAATCATTGCCGGAAGCCACGGTTGCGAGCGATTGATAAGGACCAATAGCTGCAGCATTACCAGTGAGACCATAACTACCACGAATTTTCAGATCACTAAAGAACTTATTTTTCTGAAGGAACTTTTCTTCGATGATCCGCCATGCACCTGATACTGCAGGAAAGAAACCCCATTTGTTATTCGCGCCGAATTTTGAATTTCCATCATAGCGGGCTGTAACATCAAGGAAATATTTTTCAGCATAATTATAGTTGATCCTACCCATGTAGGATTGCATGGTTTCCTTATTTCTGTTGCTGGTCACGGTTCTGTTTACTGCAAGCTGCAGGGCTTCATTTCTTGTAGCATCATTGGGAAAACCGTATGCATTGATAGTATTGCTGTTTGCGAAATTTCCCTGCGCGGCATAAACACCGGTTACTTTGAAATTATGTTTACCATAATCCTGGGTGAAAGTTAAAACACTCTCATGAAGTAAGGATGTTACATTACTGTTGCTTTTGGAAGCATTACCGGATGATGCATTTCTTTCAACTGCAGCAAGAATATAGATCGGTGAATAATTATCACTTAACGAACTGATCAGATCCCCATTGAATGAACCACGGTATTGTAAACCTTTTACAGGATTAACTTCAACATAAACGTTTGCCAGTGTTCTCTTGACTGCCTGTTGTGAGTATACTTCAGCAAGACAAGCCGGGTTTACAACTTCGCGATAACTCGAATTAAACTGATATGCCAGGGGAAAGA
>JBEVNF010000174.1:0-5354 GCA_040508255.1 Flavitalea sp. | reverse complement strand
ATTATCATGAAATTTCACGTGAAACTCTGATCACAATTTTATATTCAGTGATCACTGTAAAGGGTTAAGTTTTATTTTCTTAACTCAGATCAAGTTTGTTCTGAGCATTTGAAATCTCAATCAGTTATCTGCTTGAACCACGCTGTGACACTATGTTTGGGCTTACAGTATAATTACTGTTTTGGTGAGATATTTATCGGAATTCTACCTTATGATCTTACGTATATTTTCACGATTTGAGTTTTTTTTATCAGGGGGAATAAAATCTACAATAAAATCGCTCTCAGGATGTTTCTACTGAAGTAAAACCAATTTGGACTTGCTTTGGATCTGCCTCACGGGGATCCCCTGCATAACAAAACTAAACCCGATTTCCTGGAAAGCGATGAAAAATCTCTACCTGGCACTTACTGCCTCCAACCCTTTTTCAAACACGCGGATGTTAACCAGCAACCCGTGGTCGTTGTGTTCTGATTCTCAAAAATTTCATGCATTACCATCTGCTGATCAGCTCTGAAAAAAGCGTTCTGCGACCTGCTATGTCATGAACTCCGTGCAATTAAGCATTTGACTAACACTACACCAACGATGAAAAAGATCCTGTACTCTTTACTTTCAGGCACACTACTGCTGCTGGGAACAACCCGTGCTTCTGGTCAGGCCCTCGAACCGGCTTATGGGGCACCATCCAGCCCGGTGAATGTTTGTAACGGACCTGCTACTTTTAGTATCAGGGTTGTGGGAGGAGTAAATCCCTGCGCCAACGGAGCGGTTAATATCCAGTTGCCAAATGGTTTTCAATACGTAGGCGGTTCTGCCACCGTCAGTTCCGGATCAGGTACGGTTTCACAGAATTCTTTTTCAGGCAACACAGCATCACTTACAGTCAGTAATATCCCGGCAGCACCGGGTTTTTCCGTTATTACCTACCAGGCCTACGCAGGTTGTGCCGCACTGGCCAATCCTGCAGCTGCAAACAGCCAGGCTTTTTACACCCTCAATACTTCATGTGCACCTGTTAGCCATGCTACCAGTAATAGTTTCAATATCCAAAGTGCTTCACTCAGCATCAGCAACGTAACCAATAAAACTTATATTGGTGCAGTTGATGACATGTATACCAGGACCATCACCGTTACCAACAATGGTGCGGGCAGTGTTTCAAATATCACCCTTGCAGATACCAGCGGAAACGGCCTTTTTGTGAAAGGTATTTCTGTAAGTGGCGGATGGAACTTTTTGACCAGCAAAACCGTCATCGGAACAGATACTGTTACGATTTTCACGCTTTCAGGATCTGAACTTACACAAGGTCAGAGTATCTCCCTGATCGAAAACGTTACCATGGTTAACGATTGTTACCTGCAGTCCAGGCTTGGAACCTGGTTCGGATGCGACAATATCGTTTGCGAAACAGGTAACGTTTCAGGGCATTCAACAGCGGGTGCAACCATCAACTATTCCTATCAGCCAAATCTGAAAGTGATCCCTGATCAGCTTGATCTCAGCTGCCGTGACAATACTTATGGCCAGGTTTTCCGTCTTACCAACACGGGTAGCGCTCCATTGAGAGATCTTGCGGTAAATCTGTTCTCAACCTATGATAACAACTCCCCCGCGATCCAGAGCTTCAATGCTGCAAACTGGATCTCGAGCAGCCAGTCTGCCTACCAGGGTTTTGAATACAAACTTGGAGTCAGCGGTGCGTGGACCACTCTTGGGCTCACCTCAACTTCAAACTTTTCAAGCCCGGCGAGCTGTCTCACCGGAATGAGTGCAAATGTTGAATTCGTGATCCCGAAGATCAATCCGGGCGACACCGTTTATATCCGTTACAATGAAAGATCATGTGCGGTAACCACACCAGTAAACGATGTGCTTTACACCCCGGGTACCATCCTTCGTTATAACTACAGGGCTGCCTGCAGCACACGCACCAGCCCCGTGTCATCGTTTTTGCGCGCGCCACTCAGAACAACTTTGAGTGCTGTTCCAAATCTGCCTTCGGGTATGACACCGGCGGTGAATTACACTTTCGATTACCAGATCCCTTATGCAACAACCGGTCTTTATCTTCAATCAGGTGCAAACGGTTCAACTGTCCGCTTCAACCTGGTATTGCCGGGAAATGTGAATTTTGGCGGAAGTGCTTCTGATGTAAATCTCGTAAACGGCTCAGGAACCACCATCGCAACTGCAACTTCCTTCAGCTACAATGCCGGTACGAGAACCATAAGTGCGACCTATACTTTTGCAGGAAGCTTCAATTACAACAGCCTTCAGAATAGTCATTTCAGGATTGGACAAGTGTCTGCCGATTGCCCGGTTGCAGTTGCAAATCCGATGGTCACCTTAAATGCTTACCTGAAAAACCTGGCAACCTGTACGCAGGATGAATTCATGTTTACCCGCGTAGATCCATTGGTGATCAACTGTCCTGCCCCGGTTTGCGGACCAGCGGGTGGTTTGCAGTTCAGTAATTTTGATCTTCGTCGTACAAACTACGGATTACCGGATAATGATAATAATGGTATGGCCGACGGGAGTGGTTCGCTCGATATGTCAAAAGTACGCACCAATTACGCTATGTTGCGTGATACGGTGATGGCAGCTTTTTCAGGCACCATTGAAACGACCGGACTCACTCCTGCTCCTGGTTTTACCAACGGATATGCGCTCGATACCATCTCATTGGGATTTGCTTTCTCAAACCTGTATGCACGGGTTGAACTTTATAGTTCGGGAAATCCTGTTCCTTTCTATACAAGTGGAAATGTTCCTTTCACCCAGCTAAGCACCAGCGTGAGAAGAGTTGATTTCAGTATCGCTGCGCTGAACACAAGCAATCCCCTGCCAACCGGTTACACCTCTTTCGCAAATGGTGATTCGATTGTGGTACGTGCCTATTATCGTATCAATACAAATCTTGGTACTTCCCTTTCTGCTGTAACATTCAGAAATGGATTTTACGTGAGCAATATGGCGAATCCAACCGCGGCAAACCAGTATGCCTGTGGTAACAAACCGGCAGGAGTGGTGAACCTGGTTGGATACACACCTTTCAATACCGGTTCACATACCTATACCCTGGTTGGTGCCGGCAGTGTTTCAACACAGATCGATAACATGCTGAAGTTTGCCCCTTCAGAAATGACCGCGGGTAACAAACCATTTATTTTCGAATACAGACCGCTGTCAATTTACGATCAGCTGACTTATACTATTCCTGCAGGATTTGAATTTGTAAGTGCTTCTGTAACTTATGCTTATACCAATGGTGTGAGCAGCAGTGCAAGTGTTAACGCTGCGATCACACCGACAAATCCGGGTGGCAATCCGCTCAATTTTGATATTAACCAGCTTTTCGTAAATGGAACGTTGCCAGGAGGTGACCAGGGAAGCTCACTTACAGCAACCATCGTGATCCGTCCGAATTGTGTGGCACCTGCAGTTTCTGCGGCGCATATCACACTCAGGCAGGCGGCAGCACCGGGTGCTTCATTCTCAGGTTTCACTGCTGATGTTTATGACTCGATTTATTATACTGCACCGAATGTATTTGGTGCCGCGTCAACTGCTAATCAGACTTCCGCAAACAACCAGGTAAGCTGGGAGGTTCAGATCACGAACGCTTCTGCCGCACAGGCATTGCGTGTGTGGATGGCTAAGGCTCCGGGTGGTACAGTGACCATTACAAATGTTCAGCGTCTTTCCGGCTCCGGTGGTACTGTACTAAACACGGTTACTCCAAACGGAAGCGGTCTTTATCAGTTAGGCAATTTCAACCAGCAAAGTACATACTATCGCATTACTGCAACTTATGCAAGTTGTGATACTGACAGCCTGAAACTGTTTTATGGTTACGACTGCAACAACTCAGGATACCCGGGCTCTGGTGCAGCGGCAACTTACAAACAAGTTCTTTCAATGTACGTGACAGCGCTTCAGCCCAGTCTGCAGACTGTATTGGTTTCGGGTCCTGCATCTGCGCCAACACATGATTATTGTGATGTACTGAATTATGAACTTGAAACCACAAATACCGGTCTTGGTGAAGTAAATACGCTTGCAGTACATGCGTATCTTCCAGGTGCTGGTACATCTTATGTGCCGGGTACATTCCAGGTTCAATACCCAGCGGGAAGCGGATCATGGATAACTATTCCTGATGCTTCTGTATCTGTCAGCGGTTCACAGATCGTTTTCAATGTTCCTGCTTCAGAGATCAGCGGAATCTTTGCGGATGAGAAATTCCGTGTAAGATTTGGTCTTACCACAAGCTGTGTTTTTGAAACCGGTGGCGTATTTCGTTTTAATTCAACGGGACGTTCATTCTGCGGTGCACCGGTTGCCTCTGCCTATCAGCAATCTCAACAGGTGATCATCACAGGCATTCCATTAAACATCAACCAGTACACAACGAGTTCTTCCACCGATAATGTATATCTCGATTGTACTACCGGTGAACTGTTCACTAATTTCAGATTCAGCATCATAAACAGCGGACCTTTCCCTACAACAACTGCAGATGGATTTACTATCGCGTTGCCTGCACCATGGACAATGGCTACATCATCTGTTGCATATCTTCATAACCCATCCGGATCTGCATATGCAACCGTGAATGGCGCAGGAGCTTATGAGTTCACAACGGGTGCAGGTCTTGCAGTTGGAGATTCGGTTGTACTTACCGTGAAAATCCTGGTGCCCCCGGCAAACGTGGCTTCAGTACCAGCGGGCAACAGTGCGCCGATCACTGAGAGTGCAATTATCAAATATGGTGGAACCTGCTCTTCTTCAGGTGCGGCTTGTCCTCAGAAAGACTCAGTGATTTCAACCACCGGTACAACAACGATCAATGTACCTGATCCGGCAAACAGACTGAACATTCCAAGCCTGATGATCACTAATCCTGATCCGGTTTGTGAACCAAATACAATTGATATCACAGCTGCTGCGGTAACTGCAGGAAGTACTGCCGGTCTAACTTATACTTATTTTACGGATACGCTTGCAACAACGCCCTTAACAAATCCGGCAGCCATTGCAGTCTCTGGTACTTATTATATCCGTGGTACATCACCAGGTGGATGTTTTGAAATACGTCCGGTTGCAGTAGTGATCAATCCGCTTCCGGTTGCAACAATCAGTTATCCCGGCACAACTTACTGTGCGAATGGTACGATCACAGTAACGCAAACCGGAACGCCGGGTGGTACGTATTCTGCAAGTCCTGCGGGGCTTAGCATTAATGCATCAACGGGTGAAATTAACCTCGCCGCAAGTACGCCTGGTACATACACTATTACTTATTCTTTTAATGATGGTAACTGTCCAAACACCACAACTACCAG
>JBEVNF010000167.1:0-6164 GCA_040508255.1 Flavitalea sp. | reverse complement strand
GCCCGGATGAACAGCATTTGTCGTGATGAAGAAATTCTTTTTATCAGAAGATAACTGTGTTCTCTGAACTTCATAGTTACCTGATGTAAGTGTAGTTTTTTCTTTGGTTTCTACATTGATCTTATAAAGATGTGAGTAGCCTGTGGCTTCACTCTGGAACCAGATGGTATTGTCGTTTATCCAGATGCTTCCCGCATTGCCAAAACCAAACCCAATACCAGGACCGGCGATCCATGCTTCATCGCGCTGGCGGTCAAGCAATGAAAGTGCTCCGGTTGCAGGATCAAGCAACATGATCCATCTGTCTTTGTTGTCCTGTGCACGGATATCAACCACAGCATATTTTCCGTTGTCTGACCAGAAAGGTCCGTTGATGTTTACATTACGTGGAGCCTTGCGACGAATCGAATCTTTTGAAGGATAATCCTTAGCATAATCAGGTGCATCAAAAATTCCCGGGATCTCACTTGTTTTCACAGTGATCACTGTGTCATTCTGGGTATCATAAACAAAGCTCTCATAAGAGGTGAGTGGTGCGCCAACCTTTGTGCGACCATTAATGTCTGTAGTGAATCCACTTTCTGTGATGAAATTTGGAATGATCGTGTTCTTATCGCCGGTTGGTGATTTTGCGAGACGGTATGTTACAAACCGGCCATCAGGACTTATGGCAAGGCCAAGCATATTGCGATCGTCAAGCATGATGGTTTTCAGCGATTTTGTTTTTGGCTGACCTTTCGTCCATTCAGCAGACTCATCACGTTCTTTTTTTCTTTCTTTCAGCACTTCAAAAAGCTGTAGTTGTTCGGTTTTTAGCGCTGCTTCCTGCTGATTGCCTGCTGCAACTTCGCGTTGTTGTCTTGCGCCTGCGAAACCGCCACCGCCTCTGCCTCCGGCACCGGCTGGTGCCTGAGTTGCAGGAGCTGCGCCGCCACGTACGAAGTTGGTTAGCTGAATAGTTGTACCATCGCCAAGATCAAAAGCAAAAAGGTTTTGTGATCTTGAGTAAACGATCCTTGTATCATTATTGGTAAATACAGGTGATGATTCAAAATCTACCGTTTGGGTGATCACTTTTGTTTTTCCAGACTTTACATCTGTGAGAAAAATATCTCCATTCTTCGTGTATACATAAGCGTTACGCTTTGCATTGTATTTAACCGCCTGTTGGGTCAGTATTCCCTGGCGCAGATCATAACCTGCTTTCTTTGGAACATTGTCTGTTGGTGTGATATAATACAAACTGTCTGAAGTTGCATTATCCGGGTTCCAGTCAAAAAAAAGGTATTTGCCATCAAGGCTCCAGTATGGATTTGATGGTTGAGTTCCGATCCATTTAGGATCGCGCATGATCTTCTCAACAGTAAGTGGTGCGATGTTCTCCTGCGCCTTTGCCAGCGAGATTGTTAAGAGCATTGTTAGTCCGGTCAGAAAATTTCTCATAATAATAATTGAACCAATGAATCTTGAATATTTAAAGCAGTAAATCTTTGATTTAAACCAGCAGGTCCTTCATGAAAAAATATGCAACTGAAAAATAAATGATCAGACCCGTTACATCTACCAGTGTGGCTACAAATGGTGCTGATGATGTTGCCGGATCCGCACCAAGTTTTTTGAGTATGATCGGCAGCATTGATCCTGAAATAGTTCCCCATAGCACTACACCAACCAATGAGAACCCAACAGTTAAGCCGATCATTATCGTATGATCTCCGTAGCTGTGAAATATTATATTCCATAAGATCACTCTCAGGAAACCTACGACACCCAGTACCGACCCAAGTAACAGGCCACTCATGATCTCACGTTTCATTACCCTCCACCAGTCTTCCACGTATATTTCACCAACAGCCATTGCCTGTATAATTAGCGTTGAGGCCTGCGAACCACTGTTACCCCCGCTTGATATGATCAATGGAATAAACAACGCGAGTACAACTGCCTTTGCGATCTCATCTTCAAAATAACCCATCGCTGTTGCGGTAAGCATTTCGCCAACAAACAGAACAGCGAGCCAGATCACACGTTTCTTGAAAAGCTTAAGGATAGGCATTTCAAGATATGGTTCATCGAGCGCTTCGGTACCCCCGATCTTCTGCATGTCCTCACTGAATTCTTCCGCTGCTACCCATAACACATCATCAATGGTAACGATACCAAGCAGTATATTTTTTTCATCTACCACCGGAAGCGCCA
This sequence comes from Flavitalea sp., assembly GCA_040508255.1. Lineage (GTDB taxonomy): Bacteria > Bacteroidota > Bacteroidia > Chitinophagales > Chitinophagaceae > DATHKG01. The sequence goes on along the minus strand of JBEVNF010000167.1, from coordinate 3,965 downwards.
CCCGGTTGTTCATTTTGAAAGTTTCATTCGCACTTTCCTGTTCATCATTTACGTTCAGGGTGATTGAACGATAGTCGATGATATCATCCACCTGTTTATCAGGATTTGCAAGTATGATCTCTCGGATCCGGATATCATCTACAAATTCTCCTTTGTCATTCACCACATAGATCACATCGATCGTTTCACGGTCCTTACCAACTTCACGGATGTATTCGATCACTTCCTGAACCGTCCAGTCAACCTGTACCGCGATATAATCGGGTGTCATCAAACGGCCAACGCTGCCTTCGGGATAGCCCAACAGCGACAGCGTTACGCGGCGTTCTTCCGGGTCGAGCAGTTTGATAAGTTCCTTTACTACTTCGCTGGGAAGTTCTTCAAGAAAGGAGGTGCGGTCATCTGCCGGCAGTTCGTTGAGTACCTCTGCAGTCTTATATGCAGGAAGTTCCTGGATAATTGTTTTTTGATAGGAGAAGTCGAGGATCTTGAATACACTCGCGGCGCGATGAATATTCATGTTGCTGATGATCTTGCTCTCATACTCAGGGTACTCGTAAATCAACTCCGCAACATCGCTGATGTTCTGGTGATTGAGGAACTCCCGGATCTGAAGAACTTCTTCATTCTGGATCACTTCAAGGAACTGTTCCAGCAGTGATTCTTTTTCTGTTTCCAATCCCATTATTTGGTTTTCTATATTTAACTTTCCCGGTCTTCAGCTAACCGGTAAATGTGGGGCTAAAGTTAATGATAACGGCCTTAGCTTCCCGGCGGGACCGGCTAAAAATGCCCTGATACTAAAAAAACTCATATTATGATTTTGCCATCATTGTTTATAGGCCCGACTTCTGAAATGGGAAAAGGTGTCTTTACTTCAGAGGATCTTCCCAGGGGTACTGTGATCGAGATGTCGCCGGTGATCGTGATGAACGGGTCAGACAGGAAACTTATTGATCAGACGAAGCTTTACGATTATATTTTTGAATGGGGTGATGGTGAAGATCAGTGTTGTATGGCGCTGGGCTATATCCCGATGTATAATCATTCCTATAAATCGAACTGCGAATACGATATGGATTATGATGATGAGATCATGACCATAAAAACGGTCAGGAAGATCAAAGCGGGAGAGGAGTTGTTCATTAATTATAATGGTGAGTGGAACAATGAGAAAAAACTGTGGTTTGAGGCAATTTAGCGACCGGTAGCCGGAACACATCTAACGAGGAACTCTTACCCGGTATACTATAATGCAGGCGCATGCCCCACCACCGTCATCTCACCCTTTACATAAACCTGGACCTGTATTGTTTCCTTTTTAGAAAGCAATCCTACAATTTTCAATTCATGCAATTTGCCCACGGTGCTCAGCCAATCATTCAAAGGCTGATTCATTCTTTTCTGCAGCTCGGGTTTGTTTTTTTCAATCAGCGCGGCCAGGTCAAGAACTGATTGATCCTTCAACTGTTTAATGATGCGTTTCCGGAACAAACCTTTCGCCATGTTCACAAGCATGTCTTTTGACTCGAGTGAAAACGTGATATCAGGCATTGAGAGCACCTGCTTTGCACTATCCAGTACAGGTGTACCCATCAGATGCAACGTCCCACGTTTGTAGCCCTCGAACCGCACATCCACACTGATCTTTCCATCATCTGTACCTCCAAGCGCAACATCTTTTATTACAAAAGTTCTTCCTTCAACTTCAAATGGTTTATTGCGGAGACTATCATTCATAATGGCAGTCAAAGCAGAATAATTGTAAACAGCATTCAGATAGGTTGAAATTCCGGGTGCAGATTCGCTATTGCTGAATGCCGGCAGGTTGGGAGCGGTTACGATTGACAGACTGTCGGAAGAAAACTCAGGCTTTCCATTAAAGCCAACAGAAAACACAAGACTATCGCGCACATAATTGAAATTTCCGAGCCGTAACATTGATGGGTTCAGATTAAGAAATCCATATTTGCTGACGGGGACCACGCGGTTTCCTTTTGTGCGCCATTCAGTTAGAACAGCGTTGTTGTTCATCTCCTGCACCAACTGATCAAAATTCACTGTGTAGGCATTTACGGAAGATCTGATACTATCCATGATCTCGCCTGTCATATCAGTCTGCAATATTGAAACCTTGCAAGGGTCGCGTGGGGTGAGTGTTTCAAGTGCGGTCCTTGTAACGATCTCGTACCTGGGACGAACCTGTATCAATGAGCTGATATTGATATCAACTTTTCTCATTGGTTCCGACCCAAATCCGCAGCTTCCGGAAACCCAGGGAGAAACCTGTTTGCCAAATGCACAAACTGTTTTCGCTCCGGCGATCTGGTAGCTTCCCTGGAAACGCAGATTCACCTTATTGTTTACAACAGAAAAAGTAACCGGTGAGCGTACAAAGCGGTATTTGTAACGGAAATCACAACTGGCCTGCAGATAGTCCGGCCATTTTTCTGAAGTGAATTCTTTTGCCATTGCCGAATCCATTTTTTTCAAAAGGGGTTTCAGGTAAAGTTTTACCGGTATGTGGATCTGCGATGCGGGCAGGACAGGGAGCGAGCGTTTTTCAGTTTTTGAAATAGAAGTAGCCGTGGTTCTTGGTGCCGAGCAGGATGCAAGGAAAACAATTACGAGGCAAAAATTCAGATACAGTAATCGATGCATAATTGAAAATAATCACAAGGTTTGAAACCGCGTGCAAATTAAACGATGTTCCCGGGAGAATATGTTAATTTAACTGTACGATAATTTGCCTGGTATGAAGAAAATCAACAAGTTGACGCTGGTGATTACGCTGCTTATAAATATGCTTAGCGAGTCCCACGCTCAGAAAACCTATTGCAACCCGATCAATATAGATTATGGGTTTTGTCCCATTCCCAATTTCAGCGAACAGGGAAAACACAGGGCCACTGCCGATCCTGTTATCACCATGTTTAAAGGCGACTACTATTTGTTTTCAACCAATCAGTGGGGATACTGGTGGAGCAGCGATATGTTCAACTGGAATTTTGTTCCAAGAAAATTTCTGAAACCCTGGCACAAAGTGTATGATGAATTGTGCGCACCAGCCACGCTTGTTTTGGGGGATACCTTGCTGGTGATCGGATCCACACATGAAAAAACATTTCCCCTTTGGATGAGTACCAATCCCCGGAAAGACGAATGGAAAGAAGCAGTTGATTCATTCCAGGCAGGCGCGTGGGATCCGGCATTTTTTGTAGATGATGATCAGCGGATCTATCTCTATTATGGATCCAGCAATACTTATCCGTTGTACGGATTGGAAATAGATCGCAAAACGCTGCAGCCAATTGGCGAAAAGAAATCCTTAATCGCACTGAATGACACTATTCATGGCTGGGAGCGGTTTGGTGAACATGCCGACAATACCTTTCTGCGCCCATTCATAGAAGGCGCCTGGATGAACAAACACAATGGTAAATATTATCTGCAGTACGGCGCGCCGGGAACGGAATTCAGCGGTTATGGCGATGGTGTTTATGTTTCAGATAAACCCATGGGACCATTTACTTACCAGGCGCATAACCCTTTTAGTTTTAAAGCAGGTGGCTTTGCGCGCGGTGCGGGACATGGCGCCACCTACCAGGATAAATGGAACAACTGGTGGCATGTGTCGACCATGATCGTTGCGGTAAAAAATAATTTTGAACGAAGGATCGGAATCTGGCCGGCAGGATTTGATAAAGATGGCGTTCTGTATACAAACACCGGTTTTGGTGATTATCCCCATTATCTGCCTGGCGGAGAAGCGGATCATCTTAAAAGCAGGTTTACAGGTTGGATGCTTTTGAATTATAACAAACCAGTTTCAGTTTCAGGAACATTGGGCGGTTTCGCGGCCAATAATGCTGTAGATGAAAATATCAAAACGTACTGGAGTGCTAAATCGGGCAATAAGGGAGAATGGCTCCAATCCGATCTTGGTGTCGTTTCCACGGTAAATG
>JBEVNF010000129.1:0-5112 GCA_040508255.1 Flavitalea sp. | reverse complement strand
AGTTGAAGCTGTGTATGTCAGGGGCTTATTATTGTTGTGTTGTGCCCGTACACGATAAACGTAAGGTTGCTTCTCAGCCGTAGTAGTGTGCGGTGAGGTCGAAAAACTGATATTCTGTGCCAGCGAACTGCCTGAAACAATGATCAACAGCAACGATAGCAGTACACTCCCCTTTTCACGTAGAGTTATTTTCATTCAGGATACGGTTTGAGCCGAAACGCTAACGATCAGCAGAAACTTTTATTATAAAGAATGAAAATATTTAGTGTTTCAGGAGGTTTCCATTTACGGAATATTCTGGTAAAAGTCAAGTACCTTTTTCTTCAGAATAAAATCATAACGCGCATTTATGAAGTTAATATTGGCACGATCCAAATTGTTTTTGGCCAGCAGATAATCAAGAGAATTATCAACGCCAGTCACAAATCTTGCTTCTGCAGCCTTATATGACTGTCGATATGCGATCAGCTGTTCTTCAAGAGTCCGGAATCGCTTGTATGCATTAGTCATAGCTACATACCCCCTTTCAATTTCCTGCCATACCACATTTTTCGTTCTTTCTTCTTCCAGTTTTACATTCTCAAGAGTGATATCTGCAAGTTTGATGTTATTTCTCACATTGGATGCAAGAATAGGTATGCGGATACCAACATTGAAGTTTGCTGCCCTGTTGTTAAGGAACTGATTTGAAAACCCAAGCTTGCCGGTGGTTGTTTCTGCAGAACTTGTATAAACGGTTCCCACCGTACCGCCCGCGAATAGTTGGGGATAGCGAAGTCCTCGTGCAGATTTCAAAGCATAATCAGCACCCTTGCTTCTTTCTTTTGCAGCACGGATTTGCGGAAAGTTCTCCATGGCAGTTTCGTAAATATCTACGTTGTTTGGTGCGTATTCCGTGAGCATTTTATCGATATCGATCTTTATCAGTTTGATCTGTTTGTTGTAAGGAATGTTCATCTGCTGTGCAAGTTCCATTTTGTACCATTCAAGCGTGTTCTGCAGGTCAACTATTGCGAGCTGATCATTTAGTAATTGCCCCTGGAGATCACTAACCTGTGATGGTGCAACCACTCCTTTATCTGATTTTTGTTTTAACCTGGTAAGTTGTTCTTCGCTCAGTTTTGCCTGGGTTCTTGTCATTTCAAGTTGTTCCTGCGTGCTCAACACCTGCATATAGGCAAGTATCACGTTCAGTACTGTTTGCTGACCAGTCAGTCTAAGATCTTCTCTCGCGGCTACTGCATTGGACTCCGTTCTTTTGATATTGTTTTTGATATTACCACCATTGTAAATGATCATATCGCCGGATACTCCGTAGCTGCCATAATTGATGGTTTGATTGGCATATTGATTATTGAATGGATCAACATTGCGGCCCAGGTTAATACCCTGTCCAACCGTTCCGGTAACTGCGGGTAATTGCGAAGTCTTCGCCATATGAACATTTACGTTAGCCGTCTGATGCGAAAGCCTGGCCTGCTGAAGAACGATGTTTTTTCTCAATGCTGAATCAATACACTGGTTCAGATTCATGATATAGGTTGCCTGTTGGGCATTGGCATCTGCACTTATGAAGTACACTGCCAACACCACAATTATGAATTTCTTCATGGTGTGATGTTTTGTTTATGTGTAGTTGGGTGACTTTGTTTTTTTTGAACCATTCATCTCTTTCATCATCGGGAACTGTCGTTCCCAAAGCTGATAGTATGGTCCTTTTGCATGCATGAGATCATGATGATTTCCTTCTTCTGCAAGTTCTCCTTTGTGCAGCACAACAATATTGTCAGCGAACATTACTGTACTCAGACGGTGCGCAATAATGATTATGGTTTTTCCTTCCTTCTGCATCAGCTGCAATGCTTCCTGTATTTTTTGTTCAGAGTGTGAGTCGAGTGAGGATGTGGCTTCATCCAGTATAAGTACTTCCGGATCACGATACAAAGCGCGGGCAATAGCTAATCTCTGACGTTGTCCGCCTGAAAGATTTACGCCATTTTCACCAAGCATGGTATCAAAACCATTTGGCAGTTCTTCGATCATCGTCATTACACCAATGCGCTTGCACACGCTGATGATCTTTTTCATATCAGGTTCAAACTCACCTGCGGCAATGTTTTCTCTGACCGTGCCCGCAAAAAGATCTACCTTCTGCGGCACAACGCTTACATGTGCACGAAGACTTGAAGGTGTAAGATATTTAAGATCATACCCGCCAATGCTGATGCTTCCTCCTGTTAATGGATACAGGTTCTGAAGCAAAGCGAGCAGTGTTGTTTTTCCCGATCCGCTCTCTCCTATTACAGCAGTTACTTTTCCTGACTGTAGCTTCAGATTGAGATTTTCAAAAACGTTTGCCCTTGTACCATAACGGAACGATACGTCTTTAAGAACTATATCTCCCATCATTTCTTTCTCCAGTTCCATTTTGTTTTCGAAAGATTCTTTTTCGAGATCCATGATCTCAAATAGACGATCAAAAGCGATGAGGGCATCCTGGGTGGTTTTGTTAAGTCCGATCAGAGATAATACAGGCCCGGTGAAATAACCCATGAGCGCATAAAAAGATAAAAGCTCTCCGGGTGTCAAGGCACGATTCAGCACGAAGGTCGCGCCTGCCCAGAGCAACAAGATCACAAATAATCCGGATACGAAGTCTGATGCAGTCCCCACAACAAGTGAGTTGGTTGATGATTTGTATATTGAACCAAGGAGTTTTACAAACCTGTTCTCAGTTTTAACATTTGCGTATTCTTCGAGCGAAAACTGTTTGATAGTACTGACAGAGTTTACAGATTCAACAAGCTGTGCACCAAGGTCCGCATTGTCTTCCATCATTCGTCGCTGCGTCTTGCTGTTCAGTCTGTCAGAGATACCATAGATGATTGCATAAAGCGGGATCACCACGATCATGATCAAGGCCAGTTTCCAGTAAGCTGTAAACATCAGCGCAAATGCAAACACAAGTATGAAAATGTTAACTGCGAAAGTTACAAGCGCTTCGTTTACAAAGGTCCGGATCTTCACGGCATCGTTCATACGGGAGATGATTTCGCCCGTGCGCATGTTGTCGAAAAACTGCTGCGGTAATCGCAATAAATGTTTATAGTATCCGAGTATCAATCGTGCATCAATCAGCTGACCGGTTCTTACAGTGAGCAGTGTTCTTGTGTAATTGATAAATAACTGAACCAGCAGAATGCCGATCATAATTATACTCAGCACATTGAGCAGATTCTGATTTCCGTCGGGAATAATATTGTCGATGATCTTCTGCAGATAGATCGATGTGGCCAGACCGAGCACGGTGTAAAACATCGCTCCGATCAATACCTGGAGGAGTATCCCTTTATGTGGTTGTAGTAATTGCCAGAATCTTGTGAACGCAGAGGCAGTCTGATCACCTGCTTCAAACTCCGGTAAGGGAGCTAACAATACAAGAATACCTGTCCATACATCCTGGAATGTTTCGGTAGGCAATGATTGGATTGTACCGGAAGCAGGATCCATCGCGCGAACAAATTTCTTGTTTGCTTCATAGATCACTACATAGTGGTGAAGTCCGTTTGGCAACACGACGTGAGCTATGGCCGGAAGTGGAATTTCAAACAGACTATCCGGTTCGCCTTTAATAGCTTTCGCTGATAGACTCAGTTTTTCGGCTGCTTCAACGATACCCAGTATTGTTGTTCCCTGTTTATCTGTTGATGCAAACTGCCTGATACGAGCGATCGGATATTTCAATCCATACCATGCCAATACAGAAGCGATACAGGCAGCGCCGCAGTCAGAAAGATCCTGTTGTTTTACAAGAATCTTTTTTTTGCTGCTGCCACCAAGCATTGCTTTCGCTTTGCGAAGGAAGCCACCCTGATTATCTGCCTGCTGTTGATTCATTTTTAAAACCGTTTGGATTTAACCAGTCGTTTGTTTCATCATAAAGAAGCTGGAACAAAGTTCTTCTTGCGATCCTGAATCTCGCCTGCATGGTCATACCTTTTTTCAAGCTGCCTGTATAACCATTCTGAAGACTAAGTTTTGTCTTATCAAGACGACAGCGAACTTTGAAGTATGGTTTTCCCTCTGAGGTGAAAACATCATCTGACACAGACTCTGCAATTCCCGTGATATCCCCCCAGGAGTTATAGTTGAAGGCATCAATCTGAAAACTTACCTTACTTCCGGCTGAGATCAGTCCGATATCTTTTGGTGATACGTAAACCTCAGCTATCAGTGATTCATCCGGAGATATATTTCCTATCACTTCGTTGGCGGCAACCACACTTCCGGCTCTCAGACCTTTAAGATCCTGCACAGTTCCTTTCATGGCTGCTTTTACCACGTATTGCTCTTTTACTTCTTCGTTAATGCCAAGCTGACTTGATAACTCCTGAAGCTGGGTGTTATAGTTACTAAGTTCAGTCTGCCATTGGGTTTGCTGCTGTTGCCTTACAAGCGATGCTTCACTTTCTGCAGCTTTCTTGTCGAATGTTGCCTGGTCGAGTTCAAGTGATGAAACAGCTTTCTCCTTATGGAGATAACTGAATCGTTCGTAATTTTTTGTGGCGAGATTATATCTGTTTGTTGCGTCTGCCATTTTCTGACGGTAGAGACTGCTCTGCTGAACATATACCGCTGATTTCAATCCGGTGTTCTTTCCTGAAACCAGTATGTTGAGATCATGAACACGATCTTTAAGATCCTTGTATTGCTGGTTGAGCGCAGCATTTTTCTGATCGACGACAATCGATTTTATTTTCAAAAGCGGCTCTCCTGCATTGACAGGTTTATTCTCACTTATGAATATAGAATCTATCACTCCTTCAGATGGGATCCTGATATCGTTTCTTTCACTCAGTGCCTTGATGGTTCCGGTACTCCTTACTGTGACATCCGTTTTAATTACAAACAATAACACAAATGCAACGGCAACCGTAAGCAGGATCGTAATATAGATCGCCTGTGTGCCGCGATGTGTTTTTGAAAGTTGCATCTCCACCGAATGTGGTATCGCTGCCAGTGGTACTATTTGTTTTTTTGTAGCCATAGTCTTTAGAAGAAAGGGATAGCCAATAGGCTATCCCTTTTATCATACCAACTGATTAGTATTTG
>JBEVNF010000108.1:0-4471 GCA_040508255.1 Flavitalea sp. | reverse complement strand
GCAGTGCACGACCGAGTCTTGCACCAACTGCAGCACCAACAGCTTTACCCATGCGTGTTGAACCGGTTGCACTCACCAATGGAATTCTTGTATCGGCAGCGAGCCATTCGCCTGTTTCTCTCAATCCTGTGATAAGACAGGAAACACCTTCAGGCACATTGTTCTTTGCGAAAACTTCTGCAACGATCTGCTGACATGCGATGCCACAGAGTGGTGTTTTTTCAGATGGCTTCCAGATGCAGACGTCACCGCAGATCCAGGCCAGCATGGTGTTCCAGCTCCATACAGCAACAGGGAAATTGAATGCTGAGATAATGCCCGTGATGCCAAGCGGGTGCCATTGTTCATACATCCTGTGAAGCGGACGTTCGCTATGCATTGTAAGACCATGCAATTGTCTTGAAAGGCCAACTGCAAAATCACAGATATCTATCATCTCCTGTACTTCACCATAACCTTCCTGCAGACTTTTTCCCATTTCATAGGAAACAAGTTTGCCTAAAGGTTCTTTGAGGCGTCGGAGCGAATCACCAATTTGTCTTACGATCTCACCACGTTTTGGTGCCGGCCAGGTGCGCCATTCAATAAATGCTTTCTGTGCAGTTGCAATGATCTTCTCATAATCAGCTTTTGTTCCGGGAACAACTGATGCGATGAGCTTACCATCCACAGGCGAATAAGATTCAATATTGGATGATCCACCTGCGAACCAATCTGATCCTGTTGAATTGCCTTGTGCTGTAGAAGTGATCTTGAGTGTGTCTAGAATCTGCTGCATAATCATTGAATTACACACAAGATACGCATCGATACCCAATTTTGAAGCTTATGAAAACCAGCGATCTATGGATCGTTTTTAAAAAAAGTTTGCAAAAAGTTATGAGATATGAAAACTTCTTGCAAGTTTTACATCATCCAACACTGCTATGAAAGACCTGCCCGAGGCAGGTTTTTTTATTTCCCGCCCTGGCCGCAAATCAAGTTCTGATAAACCTTTGGAAACCGTTACCCCTTTTTCTTAACTTGATTAACTCTGTACCATGAAACTTTTTACCCTTCGCAGGATTGTGCCTGCTATGCTCATCCTTTTATCCTTCACTGCAAGCGCTTCTGATAACGCGGTAAAACCACTTAAAGTTAAATTTGCTCACGCTCCATTTGTAGCAAGTGTAAAGACATACGAAACTGAATACAACAAGAAATATGTGTTGAAGGTATGTGCGTGCCAGATGATGACTGTTCAATCAAACAACGAACAGATCGAGAACATCGCTGTATTTTCTGAGAAAGTGAACAATGGTGATCTTACTGCTGATTTCGCAGTAGCTACACAGGTTCTTGAAAAAGAAAAGAAGCACATGAAATCTCAGTTCTACAACAAAATGAAAGTTACCGGAAAGCAGATTGTTGCTACTGACTGCAAAACTTTCTACAATCAACTGAAGGTTCAATACAAAGATCTTAAGGTTTATGAAATGCTTGATGCAGATGCTATCAGCCGTTTCGATAATCTCAATAAATAATTCAGCAGATTTTGTTCTGTAATCCTGAAGCTGCACTTCCAAAGGGTGCGGCTTCTCTTTTTGTTTTAACTTCAGGACTTACAGTAACAAAACCATATTCATGCGAATCCGATCACTTGCCATTTCTGTCTTCGTCCTGACACTGATATATTCCTGTAGCAACAAAACAAGATCATCTGCAAAGCCTGGCGAAACGATGATGTACAAAGATTCATCAAAGTTGAACAGACCTTATGCAAAGGATCCTTCAGTTGTTTATTTCAATGGGAGGTACCTGATGTATTATTCTGTTCCACCCGCTAAGAATACTGAAGGCTGGGGAATTGCAATTGCGGAGAGCACTGATCTTGTAAACTGGAAGAAGACCGCCGAAATAGCAGGAACCGCAGCTTATGAAAAGAAAGGTCTTTGTGCGCCGGGAGCACTTGTAAAAGATAACCAGGTTCACCTGTTTTATCAGACCTACGGCAATGGTCCAAAAGATGCGATCTGTCATGCATGGTCAACTGATGGTATCAATTTCACTCGCAATGCTTCAAACCCGGTGTTTAGTCCCGGTGGTGCATGGAACTGTGGCCGCGCCATTGATGCAGAAGTTATAAAGTTTAAGGATAAGTATTTTTTATATTACGCAACACGTGATCCTGAATTTAAAATTCAGATGGTTGGAGTTGCGTCAACAACGCTTGATTCTGATTTTGGTAAATCATCATGGACGCATTTATCAGAAGACAGTGCAGCGTTGAAGCCGGTATATGCATGGGAAGGAGAATGTATCGAAGCGCCATCTGTGATTGAAAGAAATGGGTTGTTGTATATGGCTTATGCGGGTGCCTACAATAACTGGCCACAGCAAACAGGAATCGCAACAAGTACAGATGGTGTTCATTGGACAAGAATGTTCACAGAACCATTCTTAAAAAATGGTGAACCCGGCACATGGAATTCAAGTGAATCAGGTCATCCTGATCTTTTTATTGATAATAATGGCAAGACGGTTTTATTCTTCCAGGGCAATCCTGACAAAGGAAAAACATGGCTATTGTCATCCAGGCAGGTTGGTTGGAAAAAAGATCGTCCTGTTTTGTATTAACTGTTTATTTTTGGCCACATGCGATTAGCAGCAATAGACATTGGTAGTAATGCCGCCCGGCTTTTGATCTCAGAGGTTGTGCCCGGCGAGAATGGCAAACCACAGTTCCAGAAGCTCAACCTGGTACGGGTGCCTCTGCGTCTTGGGTTTGACGTATTTGAAAAAGGTATCATTTCTCCCGAAAAAGAACAGATGATCCTTGACACGATGCATGCGTACCGGCATTTGCTCGGGGCTTACAAGGTTGATCATTTGAAGGCCTGCGCCACCTCAGCAATGCGTGATGCAAAAAATGCTGCGGCCATCATCGACAAAGTAAAAAAGCAGGCCGGCATCCAGATCGAAGTGATCACCGGTGATGCAGAAGCAAGTTTTATCTACGAGAATCATATTGCAGAAAATCTTAACAAGGACCAGGCTTACCTCTATATTGATGTAGGTGGTGGCAGTACTGAACTTACATTTTTTGCAGACACAAAGATGATCTTCAAGCGCTCTTTCAACATAGGTACTATCAGGCTCCTGAAAAACCAGGTGGATGATTTTATGTGGGATGAGATGAAGGATTTTGTAAGACGCGAAACAAGAAATTACACAAATAACATTGTGGCGATCGGCTCTGGTGGTAATATCAACAAGATCTTTTCTCTTTCAAAAAGAAAGGAAGGCAAGTCGCTGAATATCGAAACGCTGAAGGATTACTTCAAAGAATTCAGCAGTTTTCCCCTGAAGGAAAGAATGCGCATTTATAAACTCCGTGAGGATCGCGCGGATGTTATCGTTCCTGCATTGATGATCCACATAAACGTTATGCGCTGGGCAGACATCACAGAGATCTTTGTTCCGAAGATCGGTCTCGCAGATGGTCTTATCCAGCACCTGTACGATGAAGTACAGGGCATTCATGCATAACTCCCCTTTACTCACAACTTAATTTTCACGCTCAATGAGTGTACATAAAGAAGTTAAAAAGATCACGACAAACATACTTCTCAAAATGAAGTCGAATGGAGAGAAAATCTCCATGCTCACCGCCTACGATTATTCTTTTGCAAAAATCTTCGACCAGGCCGGTGTGGATATTTTACTTGTAGGTGATTCAGCCAGTAATGTAATGGCAGGACACGAAACCACCTTACCGATCACGCTTGATCAGATGATCTATCATGCTGCCTCAGTGATCAGGGGTGTAACGAGAAGCTTTGTGGTTGTTGATCTGCCTTTTGGTACTTATCAATCAAACTCAAAGGAGGCGCTGGCTTCCGCGATCCGTATCATGAAGGAGACCGGTGCTCATGCATTAAAGCTTGAGGGTGGGGAAGAGGTTCTTGAATCTGTAAATCGTATTGTTGCGGCAGGTGTTCCGGTGATGGGACATCTTGGACTTACGCCTCAATCTATTTATAAGTTCGGTACTTATTCTGTTCGTGCAAAAGAAGACGAGGAGGCTGAAAAGCTTAAACGTGATGCGTTGTTATTGCAAAAGGCCGGATGTTTTGGTATTGTGCTTGAGAAGATTCCTGCGGTACTTGCCAAAGAAGTTTCTGAAAGCCTTTCAATACCAACGATCGGAATTGGCGCCGGCAAATATTGTGATGGCCAGGTCTTGGTAATGCATGATATGCTTGGGATCAATGTTGAGTTCAAGCCAAGATTTTTGAGACAGTATTTGAATTTGCACGAGCAGATAACGGGTGCGGTGAAGAATTATGTGTCGGATGTGAAGAGTAATGATTTCCCAAGTGAGTCGGAGCAGTACTAATCCGTCGCAGCGGATCCCGCAAGATACGGGAGGGGCATAGGTAATGCTCAGCCGTCAGCATACTGACAAGCGCCATCAGCATTTCCGACCCGT
>JBEVNF010000034.1:0-3426 GCA_040508255.1 Flavitalea sp. | reverse complement strand
ATGATCAATTATCGCAAAAACGGGCAGATGAAATTCTGAGACTCATCAATGAAAAGTTTCCTGTTTACGGTTGGGATCTAGCAGCAAAGGGGATGGGTGTTTCAACTTTTTTCAGTTTAGATTCAGATAATCGTCGTGTTGAGATCCATTTTATAAGGAAAACGCAGAATTGAACACGCGGAAAAGTTAACTACACAAATACCTACCGCTGTTTCCCAACTATCATGTAGTTACGTCTATCGAATTGTCCTCAGGCTCCGTTCAACGGGCTTGCTTTAACAATTTAAACACTAAACTCCATGAACAATTCCCTTACTGATTCAAGACTTAATCTGAAGATTGGTGGACGCATCAGCCCAGATTTTGATCTGAAAAACCGCGTAATTAAAGTAATTGAACTTGAAGATGCAATCAAGCGATTTGATCCCTCATTTGTTAGAAGTCCGTTTTTCGATAAGAGAACAAGTTTTTTCACTGATCCGGCAAACACCTCTGATGGGTCCGGTGCCATAACGCCGGAGAAGCAGGGGGTAGCGTGGCAGATCGTGAAGGTATTGGACAGTTACAATAAGTCTCTTGACAAGACCACCGCATTCATCGAAGGACTGGCCAAAGTAATCGACGCAGGCGGTGTTCCTCTCGGATCTCTCCTTGAACTAATGAGCTTTATTCAGGGCTCTTCACAACAAAATCAATTCGCGCAGTATTTCGCCGCATTGATGAATGCAGTAAAAGATGCACATCAGGCAACAGTACAGGCAGACTACCACCAATTAATGGAGAGTATTCAAACCTCAGTTGCGAAAGCGAAATCTGCTGCACAAGGCGCTATTGAATGGTCCAAAAAAGGGAAGGCAGCTTTTGATATGCATTTTATTGAATACGATGCCGATTCGAGAGAAGCGGTGAACGAGATGCTGTCGCAATCCAGATGGCTCAGGGTTTATGACGTCAACACATACAAGCAGTGGGATTCCCCTGAATACCGTCCATGGAGCGCATTTGTGTCTATTAATAAAGGTGGGATCCACGAGCCAAGAGAGCAAGACCTTGAACAAATGTCTCCATTGGTTAAGAGAGAGCAGGGTAATCTGGTATGGGACTATCAGCTGGCATTGCCGGCACTGCTTTATGCAATTAACGCACGCCTGACAGTATTACAAACTTTTTATCCTGATTTCAAGAAAGTAAGTACCGCGTACCGGGATGAAATATATACCTGGATAAATTTTCTTAAACAGGAAGTAATGCCGAAGTTTCAAAAAGCCATAATTAAAGAGGATAGTTGGAACTGGTTCAATTTTTCATCCACAAATTACAAAGGACATTTTTGCTGGAATATTTATTCGGGTGAATTTGTGACCGGCGATGGAGACAAAGACCAACAATTTATTGCTCATAATTATTCTAACGGGAATAATGCTGACGCATTTATACTCGCACGCTATTATGCACTGTACACCCCGCTCGTATCGGGCACCCTGTCGATGATCAAAAATCTGCATCATTTGGCCAACCTTATTCCTGTGTGGACAGAATGGAAAGATCTTGGCGGTAAGGTAAAGGGAAAGGTAGGGGCCATTGCCCTCTCAACCAGTCTTGCTCAGCTTTTTGCACGAGGTGATGATAACGGCTTATACATGTCACATTGCCTTACAGATGCAAACATTACCAAATGGGAACTTTTAGACGACAGCCTTAAAATATTTTCATCACCGGTTGCGATCAGGTGTGGAAATTTTCCTGGCATTTTTGCTTCACTCGCAAATGGTAACGTAATTTATAAATCAAACAAAGATGGTAAATGGCTTCCATGGCAAAACCTGGGGGGCATTATTAAAGGTGATGTCGCGGCAGTGTCGCCATCAGAGGGAACAATCGATCTTTATGTGCGTGGTTCAGACGATGGATTGTGGCAGCAATATTTTGCCAACGGGAAATGGTCGGGCTGGTTTAAAATTGATTCCAGCATGCAATTAACTTCATCACCTGTTGTTATATCACACCATGCAAATCATCGCGCAGTCTTTGTACATAGCAAGGATGGAACGATCTTTCATAAAAAGTGGGATGGCGATAAATGGCACCCATGGGAAAACCTGGGCAAATCACCGCAAACCCCCAATAGCAAGCTTGCATTCAAGGATGTTGCTGCACTTTCTGAGCAGGGCGATATTATCCAGTTGTTTGTGCACGGCAATGGAATGAAATTCTGGCAACGAACTTTTGATAAGACCTGGGGCGAATGGTCAAGGTTGAATGACTCTACACTTCAACTTCAGTCTGCACCGGTGCCAGCCGCTTATGATAAGTTTCACAGGTTTATGTTTGCAACCGGTTGGGATGGTAAAGTATATTATGCATATGATGGCGACCGGGCACAATAGATTTTATCTTTAAATCGAAACAGCGTATCCGTTTTATTGGATACGCTGTTTGTCTTGCAAATAATCTGTTATAATAATACGAACCCTAAAGTCTGTATACCAGATTTGCGAAATAATTTCGTCCGGGTTCCAAATAACCTTCCACAAGCGAATAGTGTCTGTCAGATGTTGTTTATCCCGCCTTCAACAGAGAACCATTTCCAGACATGAACCGTGGTACTTGCGTTCAATAACATAAATGAACCGGCGATTGTTCCGTAGGTTGTAGAGTATCTTTCTGAATTGTATTCGGTATTTGCCTGAACAGAAAAAATTTGGTTGAGCTGTAATTGGCACCAATTTTCAATGATGTAAAAAACTGGTGAAGAATGGCACTTGTCTATTTGTTTTGCTCAGTTCTCTAAATAACTTTTCCTGAATTGATTCGGACTTAACCCGGTTTCTTTTTTGAATAATCTTGAAAAATAGGGAAGGTTCTCAAATCCCAGTCCATACGCAATTTCCGGCCCTGGGGTGCGAAAGAATTCGCGCTGAGGGATGAGCAGGTTTGCATTATAATCCAGCAATGGTGACCTGAGCTGTTATTTACCATTTGGTAAAAACAAAGTCTGCAACAATTGATAACTTGCACCGATGGATAGGCTCATCGATCTCATACTCCAATTCGGTTATCTCAACAAGCAACAGATTGATCTTATCACCAGCAAGGCGACAATACTTGAATTCAAAAAAGACGAGTATTTCTCCGAAGCCGGCAAGGTTCCCAGGCATGTAGGTTTTGTTTTGGAAGGTGTGTTTCGCTTCTGCTACTACAACAACAAAGGTGAGGAGATCACCAACTACTTCGTTGATGAAAATAACTTCGTGGTAGACAACCAGAAGTTCGAAGCGCAGATGGTTGCTTCTGAGTATGTGCAGGCAGTTACGGATTGTAAGGTGATTGCTTTCTCTAAACGTGACTGGGATGAGATCTCCAATACCATTGTTGGTTTTGAGATGATCAAAGGAAAGGTTACACAGAAATGTCTGACCGTTGCAA
>JBEVNF010000561.1:0-4847 GCA_040508255.1 Flavitalea sp. | reverse complement strand
AGGAAACGAAAGTCCTGTGAACACTGCATATTTTCGCGTTGTTGATTCAAACGGAACACAGGGTCTTAATGTTCGTTACTATGAAGGTGCAGACTGGAAGTATCTGCCGGTATTTAAGGATTTTAAACCTGTTTCCGAATGGACAAGTCTTGAAGTAAATCTTGCACCGGCAAGGATCAGTGCTGTAAGAAAAGGCGAGGCTTCATTTGGCATTTTGTTCAATGGCTTTATACAGATCGACACAGAAGGTGAATATAAATTCTTTACCAGTTCAGATGATGGCAGTAAATTGTATATCGATGGAAATGCAGTGGTAGACAATGATGGTGATCATGGGGTGATCGAAAGAAGCGGTTCTGTGAAGCTTTTTAAAGGCAGGCATGCCATCGCAGTCGAATATTTCAATGGCGGCGGAGGTTACTGGATTGATGCGTTCTACCAGGGCCCGGGTATCCCTAAACAACTTATTCCTGCAAGTACACTTTTCATAAAATAACAAGTCATGGCTCAGAATATCAATGAGGTTCAAAAGATCGTGGATGAGATCTTTTCGCTGTATGAAAAATATGGCAATGAAGAATATGGCGAAGGTGTAACCCAGATGATGCATATGGTGCAGGCGGGTAATCTTGCCCGCGAGGGTGGTCTTGATGTTGAGATGGTGCTTGCTTCCTTCTTCCATGACATTGGTCACCTGCTGGAACATGGCAGTGATATGGATGGATTTGGCAAGAAGGATCATGATCGTCTTGGACATGACTACCTGATACAAAAAGGATTTTCAGAACGCGTGGCTTTGCTGGTAGCCAGTCATGTACCTGCGAAACGCTATCTCACCGCTATTGATAAGGATTACTACGATAATTTATCACATGCCAGCAGAACTACTCTTGGTTTCCAGGGCGGACCGATGACTACTGAAGAAGTAGCAGCCTATCAAAAAGATCCTTTGCTGGATGAATACATACAGGTAAGAACCTGGGATGATCTTGCAAAGGAAACTGATCTTCCTGTTGAGAAAGAAGATGTGGAATATTTTAAGAAGTTGACCTTTGACTATTTGAGCAATAGATAGCCCACAAGTCGTCTTGATTTATTCCTTTAGCTGTAGCGTTCTATCCCGGACCTGCCCGCGAAGCATGCCGGAGACCTCTGAGAAGTAGAGAAAAGGGTTACAACTTTCCGTTCCACTCAGCATAGAACTGCTCAAGATAACCCTCCATAAACTTATGACGCTCTTCTGCAAGTTTGCGGGCCGTGGGTGTGTTCATCATATCTTTCAGCAATAACAACTTCTCATAGAAATGATTGATAGTTGGTGCGGTAGATTTTACATATTGCTCTTTAGTCATTTCAGCTTCCGGCTCCTTATATGGATTGTACATTTCCCGGTTCTTAAATCCACCGTAGTTAAAAGCTCTTGCTATACCGATCGCGCCAATCGCATCCAGTCTGTCTGCATCCTGTACGATGTTAAACTCTTTTGATCTGAAGCCCAATTCATCAAGCGACGAACGGAATGACATATACCTGATAATGTTCTTTACATGTTCGATCACACCAGGTGGAACCTTGATCGACTTCAGGAAATTAACCGCCATCCTCGGACCCGCTTCTTCATCACCCCCATTAAATTTACTATCGGAAATATCGTGTAAAAGCACGGCCAGCTCAACTACCAGAACATTGGCTGGTTCTGTCTTCATGATAAGTCTTGCATTTTGCAAAACCCTGTGTATATGCCACCAGTCGTGGCCACCTTCTGCTCCTTTCAGTTTTTGTTTTACAAACTGCTCGGTCAGGCTGATTGTTTCTTCAGTAAGATCAATAATTCCCATGCTTTGTGATTTATCTTCAATAGAATATCCGGTTCGTTATATTGGTGTAATAATATTAAACAAAGTTTGCACCAAATCGCGATTTTAAAAGAAATCATTCGAATCAAATCAGCGAACATTCGTGGCCATGAGTGCATGATTGCAAAATTCACCCTTGATTCATTCCCGGTTGAGATCTTCGGGCAGAGTATTCCGGTAAGGCACCAGATGGGATACCTGCATATGATCACTGAAGCAGCATTATTAAAAGAACATGGAGAGTCATTCAGTTACCCTTCTGCCTTGATCAATTCGATAAGTGGCTCATGAAACTCCCATGGAGACCATCTCTCCCGTTTATAGTTTCTGAAATAGGCACGGATCTTCGGATAATCCTGGAAAAAATATTCAAGGTCCGCGAGTATAATGCGCTCCCGTTTCCTGGTAACAGGAGCTATGATTGGTAATGTTGCAGTTTGTTTTATGCCAGCAGAGTCCTTGATAAAAATATAATTGATGAAAATACCTGAGCTGGTGATCACGTCGGATCCATAGCTTAACACAGAATAAGCCCGGATTTTTCCGTCTGAAAGTAATTGTCCAAAAATCTCAGGCTCTTCAACTGTTTTACCCAAAGAAGCATAATAACTGTACAATGGTGTTTTGAACAAAGAATGGAAAACCACTGAATCCCTTTTATACATTTTCAGTTCTGATGGTCTGTAACGTTTTGCGTCCTGGGTGTCTGATTGACGGAACCAGATATCCCCACGTTTTCCATTTGCCTTTTTTATAAATCCTTCGACGACCGATGAATCGTTCAACATAATCAAACCCGGATCATATTCCGTTTTTTTAGGGGCCTTGGTTTTTTTTTGCGCCACGAGCGACGAACTGATCAAGAGCAGGGAGATGATTACCTGCAGAATAAAACATCTTTTCATACTTAAGGTTAGGGACTTCAATTTAAATATTGTTTCTAATTGTCACTTACTATTTTTGAGTTAAAATCTATTAATCTTCCGCTTTTAATTATGTCCGAAGAACTTATCAATCATATCAGGAAATTTGTGCCGCTCAACGACAGCGAGGCGAAGGACATCTCCGGATATTTTGAACTGGTAAGGGCCAAAAAGAAAACAAATCTGCTGAAAGAAAACAGTCCCTGCCGTTCACTTTATTTTGTTGCAAAAGGATGTCTCCGTCTATATTTTGTGAAAGAAAACGGAAACGAGCAGACAACACAGTTTGCATTGGAAAACTGGTGGCTCACTGACTATACAGCGTTCCAATTAAAAAAGAACGCAACACATTCGGTACAGGCAATTGAAAATTCGGAATTACTTTCTATCAGCAGTCAACAGTTTGATCTGCTGCTTTCCAATCATTCCTCTCTTGAAAAATATTTCAGACTGATCTTCATGCGCGGCACATCTGCGGCGCAGACAAGGATGCGGATCATGTATGATTTCTCGCGCGAAGAAATGTATCACCAGTTTGTGTCGAACTTTCCGGGGTTTGTTCAACGCATCCCACAATATATGCTGGCTTCTTATCTTGGTGTAACCCCGGAATATCTGAGTGAGATCAGAAAGAGATCAATCAAATAGTTTTCTTAAACCAGTTTAAGTTTTTTGCAGGAGGAGGGTTCGACATTTGATGTACAAAAAAACATTATACCATGTCAACAAGAGCTAATATTCAGAAGGATTTTTCAGCAGCCTGGAAAGGATTGTACGCTTTATCAACTGTAGTGGTTGAATCAGGATTGTCAACAACACTCAATGAACTGATCAAAGTCCGGTCATCACAGATCAATCAGTGTGCATTTTGTCTCGATATGCATACAAAGGAAGCGCTGAAAGCGGGTATAACTCCACAAAAACTGTTTATGCTGAATGCCTGGAAAGAAAGCACACAATTTACAGACGAGGAAAAAGCCGTACTGGCAATAACTGAAGCGGTAACAAAGATCAGTGAAAATGGCGTGCCCGATGATGTTTATGAAAATGCGCAGAAGCATTTTGATAACGGCAGTATTGCAAAGATCGTAATGGCGATTATAGTGATCAATAGCTGGAATAGAGTTGCCATCAGCGCGGGCTTCCAGGCATGACCTCCCTCTGCCTCTCCTTGAAAAAAGGAGGGGCAGACAGTTTTAAGTTTGTCAGAACCAAACCGATGTTTACCTTTGCAGCCGATGCAAAAATTCACTCAAAACATTGCGGTTGTTTACATCATGATCCTCATGATGGTGAAGATGATCGCTGCTCCCCTTCTGTGTTTTGATTACAGCATCCGGAAAGATTTTATCGCTGCTACATATTGTGTAAACAAAGACAAACCTGAGATGCAATGCTTTGGTCAATGTCATCTTAAGAAACAACTTGAGAAGACAAACGAATCAAACGAAAGCCAGTCTCAGAAAAGTAACACGCAACTTCCTTCCGTTGATTTTTTTGAAGAGAATGAACATATCTCTTTCGAGCTGAACACAGACGATCGTCTTCCACTCAGTACTCAGTTCCTGAGTACAATCACTACCGGTTATCCTGGTGATGTATTTCATCCTCCACTCTTCGCTTAGACATAGCAATTAATTCCTACTCACCAGAGATTTGCAATTACTGATCCAACTGTTTATCACAGTTTGAATTTCAGCGCATGCAATAATAATAAACTATTGTCCGGACTACAATCCGTTTCAATGCGCCTCTGATGAACTTCAGATAATAAAGCAAGCGTAAAAAAACACACCACGCTGCTAAGGGCAACTTCATGCCCAAACTCGAAAATTCACAACTTCAATCAAAACAAAATGAAATACATCCTGATAGTTATTATCGCACTGTCTCTTTCATCCTGTTCAAAGGATACCGGCGGCTTCGATCAACAAACCATTGCCCCGCTTTCCATTGAATTCGACAATATAGTTGGTGGCAAAAATCTCATACTTAACTCAGAAACTTATACAAACAAAACCGGTGAACGTTTTAATATAAGTCTGCTTCAATATTATATCTCAAACAT
>JBEVNF010000549.1:0-7403 GCA_040508255.1 Flavitalea sp. | reverse complement strand
CTGCTGGTTCACGAACATCAACCAGGTTTAACTTCTCTCCACTGTCCAGTCTCTTCTTTACTTCTTCGGCAGTTATAATTTGCATATGACTATTTTAAGCTGTTGAAAATTAAGATCAATATTGTGAACCACTGGAATCATATCTTGGCTCAGGCTTTTTAACGCCCACAAAGATATCAATTGATTGTCCCTGGCGAATTGTTACAACCCTGTTGTCAGGCGCCATCTTTTCAGGACGTTGCAGGTATACAAAAGCATTCGCAGAATCTGTTACATCCCTGTCAAACACCACAGAACCGACTGCGAGACCGTTGCCTTCAAGCAAAGCTTTTGCCTGCTCATAGGTTAAACCAACAAGATCCGGAACAGCGAATTCATCTCCAAGACCAGAACCAAGCACAAGTGTGATCTTGCTGCCCATTGAGATCTTGCTTCCCGGCTTTATCGGCTGACCATTATACAACTGATCAAGCACTGCGTTCTTTGCAAAATCATGACGATAAACAGTATCCTCAAGCTGAAGACCGTATTGTTTAAGCGCCACCTCCGCACTGCGAAAAGTCATGCTCATAAAATTAGGCATTTCGATGACTGGTGGTACTGAACGATTAATAGTAAGGTATACAGTTCGGTTAACCTTCACCGTTGCATCTGCATCCGGGAACTGTCTTACAACTGAATTGGCACGCGCGCTATCAACATAAACCGAATCCTGCAGTTCCACATCAAAACCCTGTTCTTCGAGAATCCTTGTTGCTTCTGCCAGATCTTTTCCGTTCACTGCAGGCACAGTAAGCATTTTTCCATGCTTTGTAAGAACGTCAAGATAATTGAGGAACAGGAACAACACGAGGAAAACCAAAACAAGGCTGACCAGGATATGAACCCAAAGCGGCTTTCCGCTGATAAATTTAAACACAGGCTGATACGTTTATTATTCAGATATAATGCTTGTAAAACTAATCAGGATTTCCGACTTAAAGCATCCTCTATCAATGAAGTATAAAATTGTTTAAGTGTCCAGCCCATCACCTTCACCTGTTGCGGTACGATGCTTGTTTCGCTCTGTCCCGGTATTGTATTGATTTCAAGCAGGTAAGGAGCAGCCTTTGCTTCATCATAGATAAAATCTATACGTATAATCCCACGACAATTAAAGGTTTCATAAACTTTACGCGCAGTTTTCTGTACTAGCTCCGTTATCTCAGGGGTTGCCTGAGCCGGCGTTACCTCTTCTGTGCTTCCATCATATTTGGCTTCAAAATCAAAGAAGTCTTTTTTGGTAAGCTTGATCTCAGTGATGGGCAACACGATAATTTCTTTTACCGTTTTAAATACACCTACAGTGAATTCGCGACCGGTTATAAACTCTTCCACGAGGATCTGTTCATCTTCTTTGAAAGCTTTATCAAGCGCTGCCTGCAGGTCACCGGGAGCAGAAACCTTGCTCATACCTATGCTTGAACCACCGCTGTTTGGTTTTACAAAAACCGGAAGTTTAAGTTGCGCGAGAATTGAATCAGCGCTTACTGGTGTATGTTTGAAAATATGCAGTGACTTTGCAACATTGATCCCGCCAAAAGCTGCCACAGCAACAGTGTAACGCTTGTTCATGGTGAGTGCTGAAGTAGCGGCATCGCAGGATGTATATGGAATACCCATCAGATCGAAATAACCCTGCAAACGACCGTCTTCACCGGGAGTTCCGTGAATACCTATCAGCGCAGCATCAAAGCGCACATGCTTACCATCAGCAATAAGCGAAAAATCATCTTTGTTCACTGCGGTCTTAGAACCATCAGCATGTTCATACCACCATCCATTCGGGGTAATATCGATCTTGTAAACGGAGAATTTGTCTTTGTCGAGATTGTTTTCAATTGTAACGGCACTCTTGTACGAGATCACAGACTCACCGGAATATCCACCGGTAACAAATGCAATTGTTGGCTTCATGAATCAATATTATTGATTAATCCTCAATAAAATAATAAAGGTGAAGGAACATTCTCCCTTCACCTTTTTACGACGGGAAATATCACCCGCCAGACTGAGTAGTCTTTCGACTACATTCACTATTGTGATACCTGAAAGTTAGAATTTAGTTTGCAAAAGCCAAACAAAACGACCGGGTAGTTATGCACACCCGGAAACGATCAGATATGTAGTTTTTCTTTCTTTTCGAGCAATTCTTCTACAGTTTCAACATACATTTCATCGGGCACACAGCAGTCAACCGGGCAAACGGCTGCACACTGAGGTTCCTCATGAAAACCCTGGCACTCTGTACACTTGTTAGGAACAATGTAATAGGTGTCAACGCTAACCGGAGAATTACGCTGATCAGCATCTAATGTGGAACCGTCTAGCAAAGTAAAAGTGCCTTTGATTGTAGTTCCGTCGGCTATCGCCCACTCAACCCCGCCTTCATAAATGGCATTGTTCGGGCATTCCGGCTCACAGGCACCACAGTTAATACATTCATCGGTAATCTTAATCGCCATGCTTTTTATCGAATTTTAAGGTTGTTTAGAGTTAATTTTGCATCACAAATATACAGCTTGATGGATTTACAACAACGGTTAAATTTATTGGTTCACATTGGCGATTACATTCTGTCATCTCCTGAGTCATGGCAGATCGCCAAGGCTCGGGCATCATACGAAAATGGATGGTTCACACCCGACTTCGTTGATCTGGCTGCAAACAGCATCGCCCGCGAATTTCTTGACCGTGACAAGCTTCAAACCCTCGTAGCTGCATACAGAATTCCTCCTGCCAATAACAGGCCAAAGAATGTGGGGATTGTGATGGCCGGTAATATCCCGCTTGTAGGATTTCACGATTTTCTTTGTGTGTTCCTGTCAGGACACAAAATGACGATCAAACTTTCCTCAAAGGATAAAGTGCTCATGACCCGACTGGCCGATGAAATGATCTCGCTTGTGCCCGAACTTGCGGAAGAGATCATATTCTCTGAAATGTTAAAGGGATGTGATGCATATATCGCTACGGGGAGCAATAATTCATCAAGGTACTTTGAGTATTACTTTGCGAAATTTCCTCACATCATCCGCAGGAATCGCACCTCTGCAGCGGTTTTGACCGGAAACGAAACAACCGGAGAGCTGGAATTACTGGCCGACGATGTTTACGCATACTTTGGTCTCGGTTGCCGCAACGTCACCAAACTTTATGTTCCTGCCGGATACGATTTTATACCTCTTCTCGAAGCGTTCAAAAAATATAACTTCCTTTTCGAGCACCATAAATTCAAGAACAACTACGATTACCAGCTGGCTCTGCTATTAATCAACAGGGAAGTCTACATGAGCAATGGGTCCCTCCTGGTGCGCGAAAACAAATCGCTGTTCTCCCCTATCGGAGTTTTGAACTATGAATATTATGATGAGCCCATTACTTTGAAAGCGAGTCTTGCTACCAGCGACGAGGTTCAGTGTGTGGTTGCCAGCGACCAGGTTGCTTTTGGCGAAACTCAGAAACCCACACTGACAGATTTTGCCGATGGAGTGGATACACTGCAATTTTTACTTTCATTCTGAAATTCTGTCATCTCCCGCAAATTCCTGTGTTAATTTTTTTTTTTCGGTACTGTAAGCATCGTTCTCAGTTCTGTGAGAGATCAAACTCCATTTGTATTGGGGTTTGAAAGGATTTTTCTACCTTACAGAGACCAAGTACGAAGACTTTAGTAAATTCTTTGTTAAACACAAATCATCATGCAGCCGATTCGCTTTTTCATGCGTTAATTTACTGTGCGATAGGCACGCAAATTGAAAACAGTAACAATATAAAATTCAGAGAGAATATGAAAATTAAACAGGTTTTAGGCGTGGTGGTTTTGAGTGCGGCTACCACCGTTCTGACTATGTGGGGATACCGTCACTTCGCAACCAACGGCGAATATGTGTACCAGGGTTCATCGAACGACTCTGGCAAGATTCCATCCAACTATGCGAAATTTATGGAAGGAGCTGACGCAGGTGCTGCGGCAGACTTCACGCCGGCATCATCTGCAGCGATCCCTGCAACGGTGCATATCAAAACAAAAACAAACAGGACCGCTACGAACAATCTTCCCCGCAGAAATCCTTTTGCGGATATGTTTGATATCGAAGATTTCTTCGGAGAACGCAGCCGCTCTATTCCACAGGCAGCTTCAGGATCCGGGGCAATCATTAGTGAAGATGGTTATATCGTGACCAACAATCACGTGGTTGCAGGAGCCGACGAGATCAACGTTACATTGAGCAATAAGAAATCATTCAAGGCTAAGGTTGTAGGCGCAGATCCGGCGAGTGACCTTGCAGTTATCAAGATCGAAGCAAAGAATCTTCCTTTCCTGGTATATGGTAACTCAGATGAAGTTAAGGTTGGCCAGTGGGTACTCGCAATCGGTTATCCATTAACGTTGGAAACAACGGTAACAGCCGGCATCGTGAGTGCGAAAGGTCGTACGCTTGAGATCAATCGTCGTCAGAGTGATGCGCCGGTTGAATCATTTATCCAGACTGATGCTGCGGTTAACCCCGGCAACAGTGGTGGACCACTCGTATCAACCGAAGGAAAACTGATCGGTATCAACTCAGCGATCGCTTCACCAACTGGTGCTTATGCAGGTTACTCATTTACGATCCCTGTAAACATCGTGAAGAAGATCATTGCTGACCTGATGAAATTCGGAACTGTACAAAGAGCTTATCTCGGCATCGAATATGCACCTGAAAGTATCTCAGATGAGCAGAAAGAAAAGAATGGTATTGAGAGCGGTGAAGGGGTTTATGTGATGAATGTTCGTGAAAATGGTGCTGCTGTGAATGCAGGTATTAAGAAAGGCGATGTGATCACTAAAGTAAACGGTGTTCCGGTTCTTAATGCTGCTGATATGGTTGGACAGATAGCAACTTACCGTCCTGGCGACAAGATCAATGTGACTTACAGAAGAGAAGGCAAGGAAATCAATACTCCTATCACGCTCAAAAACATCTCTGGTAATACTGCAGTTGTAAAAACCTCTGCGATCGATAAACTCGGTGCAACCTTCGCTGAAGTGAGCCAGGAGCGTGCAAAACAGATTGGCATTGCCGGTGGTGTGGAGATCGCTGCGATCAAGGGTGGCATTATGAGTAAGGTTCGTGTACAGGAAGGTTATATCATCCTGAAAGCAAATGGCAAAGATGTAAAGACAGTTGATGAGTTCAATAAAGTGATTGAATCAGCAACAGGTAGTGTGAAGCTGGAAGGTATTTACGAAGGATATGAAGGAATCCATACAGTCGTGATCAATCTCTAAAAAGAATTGATCAGACTAAAAACCAACGCCGTGACTTTAAAATAGTCACGGCGTTTTTTTATTTATAAAGCACGAGGCAATCCCATGGCTCTACATCGATTTGAGCGCCTGATGAAAAATCAGCACTTCGTTCATCCAGCAAACTTTGAAATCTGCCACTGAACTGCTGTGCGGAGAGGTCGAAATTCAGATGATCCGGGGAAAAATTCAGTATCACAAGTACGTAGGCATCATCCTTTCTCGCAAAATAACAAAGTGATTTCTGCGCATGTGGTGTATAAACAATGATAGGTTCAAGTGAAGGATAAGTATCAAAAACAGGATGTGATTTTCTGAACGCGTTTAGTGTTTTGTAAAATTCATGCAACCTCGGTTCTTCGTTCCAGATTATATGATCCTTTTCGAAAAATTTTAAACGCCTGTGATTTGGTAATTCCTGCCCGCTGTATACCAGTGGCACACCGTTCCAGGTATAACTGAACACAGCAAGTCCTTTTACAGACTCACCATATTTTTCATACTCAGTTCCATTCCAGCTGTTCTCATCATGATTGGTAGTAAAATATGCATGCCTCGAACCCACAGGATAATCATTCCGATACTTCATCAGCGTATTTATAACCTCCTCCAGGGGCACCTTGCCTTTGAAACTTTTCTCCGTTCTGTGCATCCATTCCCATGCATAGCCTGTATCGAAAATCTCAAAGTAATGTGCATCATCCGTTTCTGCGAGCCAGAACAAAGGTCTGATTGCATCCAGCTCTTCTCTGGTATTGCGCCAGAAGTCGAGCGGCACCAGGTGCGCCATATCGCATCTGAAACCATCAATGTCGCATTCTTCCACCCAGAAGCGCATGGCCTTGACCATTTCGCGTCTGAGTGCATGATCATAATAATTAAGATCGATCACATCTTCCCAGCCATGGCTATCGTAAAAATTGCCTTCCGTATTTCTTTTGTAGAAACCCGGATTTGATCTGGTCCACTCATGGTCCCAGCCTGTATGATTGGCCACCCAGTCAATGATCACCTTGAATCCAAGATCGTGGGCCTTTTTGACAAGTGCGCGGAAATCCTCAATTGTGCCATATTCGGGATTAGTCTCGACATAACTTGAACATGCATAATAACTGCCTAATGTTCCCAGTCTTTTTTCATAACTGATAGGGGTTATCGGCATGAACCAAAGAATTTCCACCCCCATGTCCCTAAGTCTTGGCAAATGCTTACCAAACGCCTCAAAACTCCCGACATCAGTGTACTGACGCAGGTTCACTTCATATATGTTCGTATTGTAACTCCACTGTACTGCTTTGAATCTTCTGTCTGTCATAGTATTAGATTGTTCCAAAAATACGGAATTTAATTTCCCCGCCTTCCGAAGGACGGGTCAGGGGTGGTTTCTCTCCATCCTCATGAAGCCAGTTCCCGGGGCAGTCTTGAATTCCACCCCAACTTTCGCTAACTTCGCCACAGATTATGAAGACATTCAACGTTCCTTCCATTTACCGTAGTCCGCTTATTACTGCTGTGAAAAACAAGCGTAAAAAAGACGACAAACTGAAGAAGGACTTTACTCCTACTTTACTGGATTTCGGACCTGTCCAATTTTATGTTGCCAGGCATTTCGGTTTCTGCTACGGTGTAGAGAACGCGATTGAGATCTCCTTCCGCACGATCGATGAAAATCCCGGGAAACGAATTTTCCTGCTTAGCGAAATGATCCATAATCCACAGGTGAACGCGGATCTGAAGCAACGTGGCGTTGAATTTTTACAGGATACTTACGGTAACCAGGTGATCTCTTTTGACACACTGACACCGAATGATGTTGTGATCATCCCTGCTTTTGGTACCACGCTCGCAATTGAGAAACAACTCAACGAACTTGGCATCCCCACAGAAAAATACAATACCACCTGTCCCTTCGTTGAAAAAGTCTGGAACCGTGGCGAACAAATCGCTGCCAAAGGTTACAGTATCGTGATACATGGCAAACCAAAACACGAAGAAACGCGTGCAACATTTTCACATGCTGCAAATTCTGCACCTTCAGTTGTGGTAACCGATATGAAAGAATCGCTTGCAC
>JBEVNF010000524.1:0-3543 GCA_040508255.1 Flavitalea sp. | reverse complement strand
CTGCAAGGTCGTGGTCTGAACAGTAGCTATGCTATTTTCCAGGATGCAACCGGTAAAGCAAAAGACAGAGTAGTAGCTCTCGGTATTGCTGTAGGTAGCGGCTATCTATTCGAAACTGATTTCAAGAAAGAAGTTTACTCTGATCTTACAGGTGAAAGAGGTACACTTATGGGTGCTATCCAGGGTATCTTCGCTGCTCAGTACGAAGTACTACGCAAAAAAGGTCACACACCTTCAGAAGCATTCAACGAAACAGTTGAAGAGCTTACGCAGTCACTTATGCCACTTGTTGCAGAGAACGGTATGGACTGGATGTATGCAAACTGTTCAACTACCGCTCAGCGTGGTGCGCTTGACTGGTGGAAGAAATTCCGTGATGCTACATTGCCTGTATTCACAGAATTGTATGAAAGTGTTGCAACCGGTAATGAAGCTAAAAAGTCAATCGATAGCAACAGTAAAGCAGATTACCGCGAGAAGCTGGAAATCGAACTGAAAGAATTAAGAGAAAGCGAATTGTGGCAGGCTGGTAAGACTGTAAGAAGTCTTCGTCCTGAAAATCAGAAAGCAGAAGAGACTACGAAGGTTTCTGCAAACTGATCATAGCACTATAAAATGCAAACCGGCAAATGCTTTTTCCGATTTTAAAACAAACAATTAAAAGCGGTAAAAAGCATTTGCTGTTTACAGCGTCAAAACAACAACATGGAAGCGTCGACAAATAGTATACCGGCAATGGATTTTCAGGCAGCCGCAGAGAGACTCAAAAAGATCATCAATCGCACTCCACTTACCTACAGCAACAGCCTCAGCAGAAAATACAGCTGTGATGTATACCTGAAAAGAGAAGATCTGCAGGTGGTAAGATCATACAAACTGAGAGGAGCTTATAATATGATCAGTACATTGGATGCTGAAACATTACAACAAGGCGTTGTAACTGCAAGTGCAGGAAATCACGCCCAGGGTTTTGCTTACTCCTGTCGCAAACTGAATATTCATGGTGTAATATTTATGCCGATCATCACGCCAAACCAAAAGGTAAAACAAACAAAAATGTTTGGCGCTGAAAACATCGAGATCAAACTTGTTGGTGATACTTTTGACGACTGCGCAACTGCGGCAAAACAATATGTTGAAGATAACAGCATGACATATGTTCCTCCTTTCGATCATCATAAGATCATCGAGGGACAGGCTACTGTTGGTATTGAAATTCTCGAAGACAAGACTGATATCGATTATCTTTTTGTGCCGGTGGGTGGTGGCGGACTTGCTTCAGGTGTTGGTACGTATTTTAAAACTTATTCTCCTTCAACAAAAGTTATTGGACTTGAACCGGAAGGAGCGCCCTCAATGCTGAGAGCGTTCGAAGCAGGGCAGCCTGTCACCCTGGAAAATATTGAAAGATTTGTTGATGGTGCATCGGTGAAAAGAGTCGGAGATCTGACCTATCGTATCTGTAAAGATGTACTCGACGGAATGCATCTGGTACCTGAAGGAAGAATCTGTACAACGATCCTTTCTTTATACAACGAAGATGCTATGGTTGTTGAACCTGCAGGTGCAATGTCTATCGCTGCCCTTGATGATTTTGCAGATGAAATCCGTGGCAAACAGGTTGTTTGTGTCGTGAGCGGAAGTAACAATGATATCGATCGTATGCAGGAGATCAAGGAACGTAGTCTTCAGTATGAAGGATTAAAACATTATTTCCTGGTAAAGTTTGCACAACGTCCCGGCGCACTTAAAGAATTTGTAAGTCATGTGCTCGGTCCTGACGATGATATCACAAGATTTGAATACATGCAAAAGACAAATAAGGAAACCGGACCTGCGCTTGTAGGTATCGAACTAAAGAGTAAAAAAGATTACCAGGCGCTATTGCTCAACATGCAGAAATACAATATCACTTACACAGAGCTGAACAAAAACGACAGTCTTTTTGGATACCTCGTTTGATGATAATTAAATTCTCAGCGCGAAATAAAAAGCGTTTGATGATTAATATGAAATGACAGCGGGAAAATTT
This sequence comes from Flavitalea sp., assembly GCA_040508255.1. Classification (GTDB taxonomy): domain Bacteria; phylum Bacteroidota; class Bacteroidia; order Chitinophagales; family Chitinophagaceae; genus DATHKG01. The sequence goes on along the minus strand of JBEVNF010000524.1, from coordinate 1,511 downwards.
GGATAACAGGATTTTTTTAATATTTTGGCGTCGCGGAAGCCTAACCCGATTTTGCAGCAGTTGCATTGTCCCTTGGAATTCCAGCCTTAACTATGAAACAAACCCTGATCCTGCTTACTTTCGTAGCCCTGCTGAGCAGCTGCGAGAAAGAGAATGCCCCTGGAAGTCTTTGCAACGCTATTCAATTAACCAAAATTGAAGGTGCAAAAACAGAATATCATGTTGGTGAAACATTAGATCTCGGCGTTAATATCAAATCAGATGCTTCTTTTCAATGGACCAGCAGTACCTATCCACCTGTTAACAGCCACTTCGACAATATTTCGATAAGTGAGCTTTCAAAAAAACATGAGGGAACATATTATCTTACCGTTTCCTCAGGAGAATGCGAAACCAGGAGAGATTCCGTTTTTGTCAAGGTAACTAATCCTCCGACTCCGGCACCCTGCTCACCTGCCACAAACTCTGTAACATTTGATGGTATCCCCGATGCAGCACCCTTATCAGTTACTGAATCGTACGACGTTTCATTCCAGACAAGAAAGCTGAGAGGCTACTATCAACTTTATTACCCTGATCTCTCAATTATCTTCCATCAGTATTGGAAAGATATTGAACCAGAGGATGGTGAATACAAACTTGTGCATGTTTCTGAAACAGCAAATCGTGATGATCCGTATGTAATAAATATCACTACTGTATACCAGAGCATATATTTTACGAGTCTCGGTAAAGCATATGTAAGTCATCCCAACGGAAAGTTGACGGTGACATTTTGTGATGCTGAATTTTCTGGTGATAACGGCGGCTATTTCTTTAAAACAAGTGGAAGTGGCTCGCTGACCCGTCCTTAATAAATAAACAACCCATTTGCAAACCCCCATTATAACTACTATGACCCGGAATCTATTGTTGATCACCGCTTGCCTGCTCTCTGCAGGTACTTACGCACAGAGTAAGAAATTTGATTTCAAACTCGGCCAGGAATATGACCTTCCAAGAAGAACGGAGGATCTCGCATTTATTGGTAACCAGAAAGATGGTATCGTTAACCTTTCGGTTAAGAAAGAAGAGCTCATCATGGTACGATTTGATGCAGCTAACCTTAAGAAAACGCTTGAGCAGAAAATCGATCTCGATGCAACAAGAAATTTCAACAGTGAGATTGTTGCTGATTTTTCAAACGGAAATTATTTCTGGATTCATAGTGATTGGGATAAAGGAAGTGGATCAGAAATTTTGTACTGCGATAAGGTAGATGTTCAAAAAGGAAAACTTGTCAGCACAAACCAAAAAATGTTTGAAAGCTCAAAACTTGCAGGTGAAAGTGCAGTGGCGAATGGTTTTTATAGCTTCAAAATGACCAACAAATACAAGTTTGATTTTGATCTGAATAAAACCGTTCTGGGAGTAATGTACAGACTCGCTCCGGAATCGCGTAACGATAAGAAAAATTTTGACAGACTTGGCTTCCAGGTTTTTGACGACAATATGAAGAAGCTTTGGGGTGG
>JBEVNF010000513.1:0-6853 GCA_040508255.1 Flavitalea sp. | reverse complement strand
ATTGCTTCCCTTTTTGATGAGTAAGCCTCATAGTGAATCAACGCCCATGGCCGGTAACTTATCGTAAACCCTTTTGTTCCGATGAAATTGTGTTCCTCCATTCTCCTTTCCACATCGCTGGTATAACCAACGTAACTTTTACTCCCACCCAGGGAGTACAACACATACACATACCACATAAAAAAAACGACCCATAACTGTAAGTTATGAGTCGTTTGTGGTGTGAGCCGGGATCGAACCGGCGACACAAGGATTTTCAGTCCTTTGCTCTACCGACTGAGCTACCGCACCATCTTCAAAAACAACGTTTTGAATTTATAATGAAGCTTCTCAGCTCTGACACTAACACCTACGGCGTTAATGGGCAGCAAAAATAGGCCAAGACTTTCAAAACGCCAAAATTCCTGACATTTTACTTACAAATAAACAAAAAAAGAGTGCACTTTTCAGCGCACTCTCCTTATTGCAGTTTGAAGCAGGTAATTCATCATTACCCTGCCAGTTTATTTAACAGAGAATCTCACCTGTACGCCGTAACCAATGGCAGACATACCTGTGATACCTTGTCCGTTTGGAGTACCCGTGATTGGGTAAGCCTGGTATTTTTTCGTTCCAACATAAATGTCCGGAGCAAAATCATAAGTGTCGTTCAATGCGATCGGAGCACCAAACAATGCTTCGATATCAGCAACAGTTACCGAGAAATCTGCTGGTAAAGTTGCAACATCTGCCCTGTAAACTACAGCAGTGGCGTTTGAGCCATTCTTGCGGGCAACAATATCAATCTTGGTTGGAGCTACCGCATTGTCAAAAAACATTTTCATAGTCACGTCGCCTTTGAATGCACCAGCGTCGCTTAAGGTTATGGTACCCGTAGTAGTGGTACCGCCCGTAATGTTTGTTGTAACTGCAGGAACGTCTTCGATCTGAACCCTTTCAGGGATCGCACCGTCGTCCTTTGAGCACGAAGTCAGCGTCATCATCGCACCAAGTGCCAGCGCCGCAAGTATATTGAGTTTTCTGAATTTCATAATCATGTTTTTAATAAGTGAAAGATCAATTAAGGCTGCCAGAAAATTTTATATGTTTCCGGAACCTTTTGTACCGGTGCATTTGAATTCAGCTGGATTTCGCCAAGGCTGAAAGGCAATGACCATGGGTAAGGACGATCGTTCTGCACTGGCACCACCGCTCCGGCCGGAGTTGTAACGCTGGTTACTGAACCTATAGGAGCTGGAGAGAACAATACAGGATATGATGTTCTGCGATAGTCTGTATAGTTATCAACCGGGTTACCGATTCTGTTGATCCATTTTTCAGTCATGATCAGCTCAAGTTTCTTTGCGGGAGTAGCAGCATCGAAAGCTGAAAGAACACCGTCTTTGTAAGTGGTGGTTGCAGCCTGCGTTGCGATCAAAGGAACGGTTTGTGCTGCACCTGCAGATCCTGGCTTAACGTGGTTAACGATAGTGTAGTCAACCTGTGCAAATGATTCGTCAAGCGCTTTGGTAAATGCCGCTTTTTCATCACCGGTAACAAGACCAGCGTTGATAAGCTCAGCTTCAAGATACAAACGGTCAGCATAAGAAATAAACTGATGTGGAACCGCTCCGGTACCGGCAGCCTGTTGTCCGATAGCATTTACAGCTCTTGCTGCGCCATCATCGTAGCGACCACCTGCAGGATAGATACCAAGCAGAGAGTATGTCTGGCTGTTAGAACCATCACGGCAAGGACCAGCAGAACCAAAGATGATTGTGATAAATCCGCCATCGCGATATTCTACGCAGTTCTCAGGAACACCATTGCTTCCGCCTACCGGTGATTTTTGATTGTAGATGTAGTAAGGAATACGTGGATCCGATAAACCAGAAAGCACATCAGGATTCCAGCCTTTCATGATCTCGTACAACCATGGACTAACCAACTGACCACCACGCTGTGTTGCGTTGTAATCACCATATGCCGGGTGACGGTCATCAGTTGTTGCGATAGGACCGTAAGGCATCAGGAAGCTTTCTGCCTGTGAGTTGATCAATGTTGCAGGAGAAGCAAGCAACGCATTAACCGGCGCACTTACATCCTGAACGAGTCTCACCTGGGTGTAAAGTTTCAGTTTGATTGTGTTTGCAGCCTTGATCCAGTTTGTGAGATTTCCTTTGTAGATATAATCATCACCTGCTGGTTTGGACGGCTGTACAGCTGTACTCTGAAGATCAACGATTGCTTCATCCAACATTGCCAGCAATTGTGGGTAGATAACAGCACCCTGATCAAATTTTGGTTGTGTGATCCCCTCTGCGAATTTGTCAAACTCAGAGTATGGAACTTCACCCCAAACATCCACCATCATACTGTAGGTATAGGCTTTCAAAACCTTTGCAATACCGGCATAGGCAATACGACCTTCTTCAGTACCACGATTGATGATCACGTTCAGGTTTGCGATTGCATTCAGCAAACCGCCCCAGCCAGACTCACCAGCGCCATATCTGTCGGCACCAACACGACCAGTTTGCTGGTGTGTGTAAACCGCCATGGTGTTACCAAGACCTGTACCTAGTGTAAGGTTATTTGAAATATTGCGCTCAGCCGCACTAAGCACCATCGATAGCTGAACCGATGATGGTGTCGGATCGTTGACGTTTTTGTTTACGTCAAGAAACTTTTTACAACCGGTTCCTGTCACTGCCAGGATTGTCGCAGCCGCAAAAGAATATATAAATGATTTCCTCTTCATAATTGCAGATTTTCTTTGTGAGATTTTAGAAAGTTACAGCCAGGTTAACACCATATCTTTTTGAACTTGGAGCACCACCGGTTTCAACACCCTGCGTACCTGCACCAACCACTGAGTTCATATCAGGATCGAAGCGAGTGTACTTTGGAACGTTTGGAGCGAGGTACCAGAGGTTACGACCGTTTGCAGAAATTGTAACTGCACCCAGTTTAGCCTTGCTTGTCCATTTTGAAGGAAGTGTATATCCAAGGCTGATCTCTCTCAACCTGTAGATTGTTGCATCCCAGATTGAATATTCAAATGCACCATTTGTTGCGAAGCTACCACCAGTACCTGCAGTAAAGAACAGGTCATTTGTTGTAACTCTTGTTTGGTTTGGAACTGTTTTACCATCAACAAGCATAGGTGTAAAGTGGTTAAGACCATCAGCACCTGGAACTGCAGTTGGGTTACCATAGATACCAGTGATCACTGCGTTTTTCTCACGGTTTTCTGTATCTCTTGTTACACCACGACCCAGCATACCATTCATTGTTTCAGAATACATATCACCACCTATAGTAGCATCGAACAGAACGTTCAGCGTGATACCCTTGTAGTTGAATGTATTGGTGATACCGAATTTGTAATCAGGGTTTGGATCACCAACCAATCCTGGATTTGGATCAACCAGTGGCATACCTGAAGCAGCACTGATCAGAAGGTTACCATTCTCATCTCTTGCAGAGTATGAACCACGGAGATATCCAAATGGCATTCCCGCTTCAACCCAGTTGTAACCACCCAATTGTGATCTGATCAAACCTGGAGCAAGTTCAAGAACCTTGTTGCGGTTACGGGTGAATACACCACGAATGTTCCACTGGAAGTCCTTTGACTGAACCGGTACGAGATCAAGACCAATTTCAATACCCTTGTTGTTGATCTTACCAAGGTTGGTATAGAATGAAGAATAACCACTTGAGTTAGGAAGCGCAAGTGAATAGATCAGGTCAGTTGAAGTTTTGTCATAGTATGTAAACTCAAGACCAATTCTTTGGTTGAAGAATTTAAGATCAGTACCCAATTCAAGTTCTGAAGTGAACTCCGGGGTAAGGTTAAGATCATAAACAGTACCATTTCTTGTAGCAAGAGGCTGACCAAGGAAACCGGCAGCGTTCAGGTTGAAGATTGGTTCAAGGTTATGTGGATCAGCATCATTACCTACACGTGCATAACCAGCACGGATCTTACCGTAATCAAGCCAGCTTGTTTTGATGTTGAACGCATCGGTGAAAACAAATGAACCAGTGATTGCAGGATAGAAATACTGAGCATTTGCATAAGGAAGAGTAGAAGTAAGATCTTCTCTGCCAGTCAACGTTACGAAAGCCCAGTTCTTATAACCAACTGTTGCATCAGCAAACACACCCACAAGACGTCTTTTGCTTCTTCTGTCTGAAGAATACGTTTGTCTTCTGGTGTTTGTCAGGTTGAACAAACCAGGCACAACGAAATCAACACCATAAACCTGTTGGTTGCGTGAAGTTCTTTCGTTTACATCAGCACCAACGTGTATATCAAGTGTGAAATCTTCAGAAATTTTAGGGTTGATAGACACAACTACTTTACCCTGAATTTCCTGTTGTCTGTTTACAACTTCTGTGATAGTACCGAGCGCGTTATCTGCACTTCCAAGTGATGTTTTGTCAATGATCTGATCTCTGAAAAGATTGTAGCTGTTAACACCAAAGTTTGCATCAGCCTTGATCCAGTTATTAAACTTGTACGTAGCACGCGCATTGGCAACCAAACGATCTTCAATTGTTGTGATCACGTTATGCTGTGCACCCCATATCGGGTTAGTATACTGACCATCATTGAAACCGATCTGTTTGCCGGTTCTATCTTCTGAAGGCCATCCAACGATATCCCAGTTTCTCGCCATAGTATAAGTACGACCCCACTGAGACAGGAAGCTTTGAGCGGCACCGATGAAACCACCCACTTGTTTTGAACGTGAATAAGCCGCGCTACCACCGATAGTTAATTTTCCAACAGCAGTTTGTCCACCAACACTGAAGTTGTTTTTTCTATAGCTTGAGTTTGTGATATAACCAGTCTGATCTGTGTTCGACATTGTGATGTTGAACAAAGTATTTCCTTCACCACCGTTCAAACCGATAGAGTGTTCCATCAGTGTACCGGTATTGAAGATATCAGCAACGTTGTTTGGATTCGCTTTGTAGGCGAGTCTTCCGTTAGGAAACAACTCAGGATATGAAGCATACATTGTTGCCCAGGTAGTTGCAGGGATAGAGTCAATGCCAGATGCAGAAGTACCGATCACAAGACCGTTTGCATCATAGATAACACCCTTTCCGAATCTTGCACCCCATGAACCATTCGAAGAACCGGTTCTGAAGTTTGCACCTGCACCGTATTCATTTTGAAGATCAGGAATGTTTGCAACTTTTTCCCAGCTATAACCACCACGGTATTGTACGTTCAGTGATTTAGCACCTTTTCTTGGAGCACCGGATTTTGTTGTGATCAAAACAACACCGTTCGCAGCACGTGAACCATAAAGTGAAGCAGCCGCCGCACCTTTCAAAACGCTTATAGACTCGATATCATTTGGATCAATGTTGTTGAAACCTGAACCATAAGTACCACCACCACTGAATGGGTTTGAGGTGTTGATGATCGGGTTGCTGTACGGAACTCCGTCAACAACGATCAAAGGCTCACTTCCACTGAAAGAAGAAACCCCACGAAGCTGAATACGTGAAGCAGCACCAGGTGCACCCTGACCAGCCCTGATATCAACACCAGGAACTTTACCAGCAAGTGTGTTCAGAACGTTAGGCTCTGATCTCTGAAGCATAGCACTCGGATCAACCTTCGACACCGCATATCCAAGCGATTTTTCTGATTTTTTAATACCCATCGCAGTTACAACAACCTCAGACAAATCGTCTTTCGTAGCTGACATAGCAATGTCGATCGTTGTTTTAGCACCTACTGTAACTGATTTCGTTGCGAAACCAACACCAGTAATCTCAAGCACCTCTCCCTTTGAAGCAGAGATTTTAAAATTACCCTGTTGATCTGATGATGTTCCCCCAGAAGTTTTGCCCTTGATAACAATTGAAGCAAAAGGGACGGGACTCCCTGATTCATCTGTGATCCGACCTGAGATAGTCTGGACCTGCGCCATAGCGGTCATTGCAAAGCATAGCAATACCGCCAGGAAACCTAGCAGTTTTTTTCTCATGTGAGTTTTGGTTTGGTTGAATGTGACTATTGTATCCGATGTCAATTTATAACCAATTATTAACAAAAGAATAATTTATAGAAACGGGCTAGGGAAAACACTTAGCAATAGTCGATTTTTGGAATCCGGAAGAGAAATATCATATTCAGTAAAGCGCATAACACACATATTATCAAATTCTTCAAGAATACTTGAAACTCAATCACATTGGAACTTCAGATTAATTTTATTTGAATGATTATGATCAATTTTGAGGTAATCATAATTTCTTCTGTGTTTGTGCACTTCTTATTGTGATAGCGCATGGCCGGAGGGTATTTTCACGGTTGTCCTGAAAAGAAAATGGGTCATGACTTCGTCATAACCCACTGCTTTCTAAACCTTTATTAATTAGTTTTTAATCTTTTTTCCGTGGAACATTCATTGTTTTTACACCCTGTTGTGTGGGCGAGATTAAAATTTGATTAAAACAAATTAAGCTATCGGTGTTACCAGCAAATATTAACCTTAAATAGACAAATCTTAATAGCATTAAAATTAATTACCATATTCACTTAAGAACTTAATTCGCATTATTTTTAGCTGTTCCCAAGTGAAATTGCTCTCTTTCATCTCCTCCAAAGCGATCTGAAGGCTCGAGGTTTCGCAACTTTTGAAATATTCAATAATTTCCTCCTGTTCATATTCATCCAAAAGCTCATCGATGGCGTAATCAAGATTCAGTTTTGTGCCACTGGCCGCGATGGTTTCCATGTTCTCCATCAGGGCATCGAGACGCAGATCTTTGTTTTTGGCAATAGTCTCCAACGGAATCTTTTTATCCACCTGCCGTATAATATAAACTTTGTTCAAACTCT
>JBEVNF010000484.1:0-6662 GCA_040508255.1 Flavitalea sp. | reverse complement strand
TGCGCGAATACATCATCAAAAAAATCTTTACTGAATTTTACAGGGATATTGATCACCGTTGAGTTTCGGTGTTCCATTCCGTCGCCCTGAACATAAGGATTGATACCTGTGATAAATGTATAGGTGTTGTAATCAAACGAAGGAAACTCCCCAAATACTTGCTGAGACTGCTTTGTGATCTCCTCGATCTTTGCAGCAAAATAGTTCAGGTCTTCCTGGTTGGTTGTTGCTTCCAGTGAAACCCTGAATGTATAAGTTTTGCCATCCGGGTTTGAAAGCTTCCATTCTTTCCAATACAGTTCACCGATGTTGATCGGTGAATCCATCAGGTATTGCATATCTCTTGCGCTGAAAAGTGTTGAATCATTGCTTTGTTTAAGCTGCGTTGATATGGTCCAGTTCTTTTCTTTCGGGAGGTTGAACTTTACATCGATTGGTGATTTATCTGCGCCTTTCATCCAAAGGAATGTTGCGGGGGCATTCAGGTGAATACTGCTTGCATCGATCCCCGCATAAGTGCCATCAGGGTGGTTTGCAAATAAGGTATATTCTACCCGCACAAAACCCGAATGCGCGGGCACTTCATAAATATCAGCATCGATCCGGTTAATCTCAATCTGTTTGTTTGATTTATCAAAAGCCTTTACATCATAAACATTTTTACCAAATTCATGCGTAGCATAACGACCCGGTGAAGATCTGCTCATCCGGAAGATGGCATTTTTCTGTGTGATACCGGAAGCTGTCAATGAGATCCGGGCCTCATGATGCGCAATATTTGGGAACGAAACAATGTAGCTGATCTTTTGCGCGGTAAGCACAACACTGCTCAAAGCCAGGCAGAGTAAAAGAGATATTTTTTTCATTGAATGCTTTTGAGTCCCCCGCCGCGGCGGGGGGGACTGATTGATGTCTTAAATTTGCTGTAAATTAAACCGTATGAAAGAACTGAGGCAAAAATTTATGCAGACGGCGATAGATCTTGCGCGCAAGGGTATGGAAGATGGAACGGGCGGGCCTTTTGGCTGCGTGATAGTAAAGGATGGTGTGATCATCGCCCGGGGTTCAAATTCGGTTACCTCCACAAATGATCCCACTGCCCATGCCGAGGTGGTAGCGATCAGGAAAGCCTGCAATGCGCTTGGTACGCATCAGCTTACCGGTTGCGAGATTTATACATCCTGCGAACCATGCCCCATGTGTCTCGGTGCGATCTATTGGGCGAGACCGGATAAAGTGTTTTATGCATGCACCAAAGACGATGCGGCAGTTGCGGGTTTTGACGATCAGTTTATTTACAGCGAACTCGTGATCCCGTACACCGAAAGGAAAATACCAATGGAGCAGATCGGAAGATCATCATCACTTGAAGTATTTGAAAACTGGAAAGATAAAGAAGACAGGAAGGATTACTAGGGCTTCTAACCTTTATTCATCAGCTGATGAATAATAAAGTAACCCAGCACAATTACTACGAGGATAATAAAGATCGTAACGTACATCCAGGGATTTTCTTTAAGTCTTTTCTTTTCCCTGCGTTTCTTTTTTACCTGGATATATTGATTCAGTTCTTTGTTGAGTGTATCAACATATTGCTGGAGATCTTTTTTCTTATCGAATTCCTGGAGACCTTCAACTGCATCGTTGGCAAAATCAGTGTCAGACATCCATACTTCCACCTCGTGTTTTTCGGCTTCAGACAGTTTGCCACTCAGATAATCCATAAGCTTCTGGTTATCGATATCCTTGTTGCTGTTTGATAATATGTTCAGAATGTCCTTGTTCATTTCACTCAATCATCCCTTGTTAAGTTTCTTTTCCAGTATTGTTCTCAGGTTCCTTTTGCCGTTTTGAATGTGGCTTTTTACCTGCATCAGGTTATAGCCGGTCTGCTCAGCGATCTGCTGGTACGATTTCTTTTCAAGATAGAACAAAGTTACACAGAGTTGCTGATCATTATTCAGATCAGTAAGGCTTTCATTCATGAGTTCGAGCTGCCTGTTTTTCTCGATATGGGCAGCAAGTTGCTGCTCATCTGCCGGCGCCTCGGTAATATGTTCCCTGATCTCGGTGATCACCATATGCTGGCGGTCACGGAGTTTCATGAGGCAATGATTTTTGGCCACCATGTATAACCAGCTCTTGAAATACTCAACCTTGTACTTGTGAAGTTCGGTAATGGCCTTCAGAAAGATCTGCTGAACCGAATCCTTCGCCTCTTCTTCATTTTTGAGATATTTCATCCCGATACCAAGCAACAGGAGGGTATACCGCTGAAACAGTACTCCCAGCCATTCATTACTGTGATCGCTGTAGAAATTATCCAGAAGTTCCTGGTCGCTTATATGTGCATGCGGATCTTTAGCCACCTGTTGAAAGTAATATTTTTTTTCTCATTTCAAAATACCCGGTCATCATGAAAATCGCGAATGTACCAGCTTCATTGTTGATTAGATGCAATAACAGAAACATTTCATAAATTTCAGGCTCTTTTTAATCAGAAAATATGAATGATGCAGTTTGTTGTGTACCGGTAAGTCCACTGAGGGCTGAACCTTCCCATCGTTCGGAAATCACATCCCAACAGGTTTTTGGCGAGCAGTGTGTGATCCTTGAACGAGCTAAAGATAACTGGGCCAAGGTTCGTTGCCGGTACGACAATTATGAAGGCTGGTGCCAGGAATATCATTTGCAGCCGGTGGAGTCCGTCATTGAATCTTCGGGTACACTTACCCGTGAGTGGAACAATCTTTTATTCTACAAAGGCGAACCTATGCAGGTTCCCTTCGGATCACAGATCCCGGGGCTGGTAAATGGCGTTGCACAATGGGGTGATGCAATCATTGAATATGATGGTGAGCTTGCTGATCCGCGGAAACAAACGTTCACCGAAGATGAGATCAAACGGGTAGCTAAGCTGTTTTTAAATACAAGTTATCTCTGGGGCGGCAAAAGTATCTATGGTATTGATTGCAGTGGATTCTGCCAGACCGTGTTCAAGTATTTCAATATAGCATTGATGCGGGATGCGTATCAGCAGGCGACACAGGGTGAGGTAGTCGGCTTTCTCCAGGAAGCCAGATGTGGTGATCTTGCTTTCTTTGATAATGAGGAGGGGAGGATCACGCATGTGGGTATCCTTTTGAATGATCATCGGATCATACACTCATCAGCAAAGGTCAGGATCGATCCGATTGATAACATGGGTATCATCAATCATGAGAACAGGGAACGCACGCATAAACTGCGTATCATCAGGAGGTATGTGTAAAAAAGAAGTCCTGCCTTTGCATAGCTTTGGCAGGACCTGGCAATATCGTTATAGATGTGGTTATTCTGCAGGATAACTTTCCTTGTAAAAGTTAATAGCATCGTTAATGATCTTAACGGCTGTTTCTTTACCCTGAAACTCTTCAACAACAACTGTTTTGTTTTCCAGTTTTTTGTACTCTTCAAAAAAGTGACGCAATTCATCAAAGAAGTGCTTCGGTAATTCCTCAATGTTGTTATAGTGGTTCACACTCGGATCATTTGCGGCAACAGCGATGATCTTATCATCAGCATCACCACCATCGATCATTCCCATTACACCAATAACCTTTGCTTCCATGAGACACATAGCCTGTACCGGCAATGAAGTGAGGACCATGATATCCAGTGGATCCTTGTCATAACCGAGCGTCTGTGGGATGAAACCATAATTACATGGGTAATAGAAACTAGAATAGATCACACGATCCAGAATAAGTAATCCTGTTTTTTTATCAACTTCATACTTACAACGGGAACCCTGTGGAATCTCAATAACTGCATTAACCAATTCCGGCGCTTTGTCACCGGGTGTAACCCCATGCCAGGGGTGTGAGACAGTAATCATAAAGTAATATTCGTTTGAAATTTGGCTGCAAAGTAAATCAAAAAAACATATTGCTACATTTTAATGATTGACTTGAGGTCAACCAACCATTCTGAATTATGCTTTACAATACGTATTGTAGTTGTATCCTTGTTATGGAATGTGTTATAATACTTATATGTTGTTACTGAATCGTTCACCTTCGAGATCTCAACAGGTCTGATCGAGGCCGCCCTGAATTCGTTCTTATCCTTGCCGTCCATCTGGTTATAATTCGATTCCTGCTGTTTTAGCAACAGGAGGTTCGTTGTGTCTTTCAGGAGATAAAACCTTGCCTTTTCATGCTCGCCATCCATTGTTGCGCGAATAAACTCACGGCCGGCGTCCTGTGGATCGGTTGCCGGGCTATATTTTCCGGCTCCGCCACAGGCCGCCAGGGCCAGTATGCCTGCCGCAATTACATATTTCATAATTTTCAATTGGTTGCCTTTGCCCAAAGGTACTGTTTAGTCCTGAGAAGTACTTTGAGCCCCTGAACGATCCTTGTAGCTTCTCCATTGCTGTGGCTCAGGTTCATTCACTTTATCCTTGTCATAAGCACGGATGATCGCCTTAACGAGACGGTGCCTTACAACATCCTCTTCATCGAGTTCAATGTGTGCGATACCATCTATATTCTTAAGGATCCTTACCGCTTTTTCAAGACCGCTCTTCTGGTTCTTTGGAAGATCCACCTGGGTCATATCGCCGGTAATGATCGCCTTCGCGTTGGATCCTATACGGGTGAGGAACATCTTGATCTGAAGATCAGTAGCATTCTGCGCCTCATCAAGGATGATAAAAGCATTATCGAGTGTACGGCCACGCATGTAAGCAAGTGGTGCGATCTCGATAACTCTTGTGCTCATATAATAGCCAAGCTTGTCTGCCGGTATCATATCATCCAGGGCATCATACAAGGGTCTCAGGTATGGATCGATCTTTTCTTTAAGATCACCGGGAAGAAAACCGAGACTTTCACCCGCTTCAACCGCTGGTCTTGTAAGAATGATCTTTTTTACCTGCTTGTTTTTTAATGCTCTTACAGCGAGGGCAACAGCCGTATATGTTTTACCGGTACCGGCAGGTCCGATCGCAAAAAGAATATCGTTCTTGTCACCAAATGCAACCATTTTTTTCTGGTTGGCAGTACGTGCCCGGACCGTTTTTCCATTTGGTCCGAATACAAGTATGTCGTTTGGATTTCTGTCTACAAAATGATCAACCGTTTCTGCATCATCTCCACCCAGTATCTGTTCGAAATAGTTTTCACTCATGTGTCCGTTTCTTTCGAGATACTGAACTATCAGACCAATCTTATCTTTCGCAGTGCCCACCTGTTCCTGAGAACCGCTGAGTTTTAACTGCGTGCCACGTGAAAGAATTTTTAAAAGTGGAAATTTTTTTTTCAGAAGATCAAGCTTGCCATTGTTAACTCCGAAAAACTCGATCGGGTTAACTGTCTCGAGGTTAATGATAGTTTCTGTCAAGGTCAGGTCGTTTAAGTTCGAAAAATTGGCGTGGTCCGTGGGGCACCCGCTCTAACCAAATATAACTAATTGGGATCGTAATTTTTCAAAGTTACTTATGCACAAAATGTGGACAGTTTTTCTAAAATCTAATGTTTGGTTAATTGTGATTTTGATTGTTAACCGTGCATTAATTTTTCCGGTGATGCGGTTATTTATCTTTTTTCAATGAACGGATCATCTGTCCGTAATCCATCTTTTTTAAAAGCGCACTTACCGAGTGAGCAATGCGCGTATCGTGCGTGGATTGTGTTTTAGCACTGTTGATCCAGTTGCTGAAGTATAACTGATGTGACTTTGCGAGTGCTGAGAAGTTTTTAAACGCTTCAGGTTCATCTTTAAGACAGGCTATAAAAGATTCATTGATTGCGGGTGGTACATCATCAACGTCAATAGATACTTTTACTTTTGCTCCTGTTGCTTTTTTTAGTTCCTTGCGCATGCCCGCATTTACGGGAAGAATAAAATTGCCTTCACCACCTGGTATCAATGCAAGTTTTTCAATTGGCATTTTGTCAATCGTTCCTTTAACCCTGTAAGTTGTTTTCTTTCCGGGGTTCATTTTCTGTGCATGGTTTGCAGGGATCAGGATATAGGTCCAGTTCGTTTTGTCACCATGTTTATCAAACTGAAGTATTGTTGTTTCAAAATTTATCACACTCATATTCGGGAATGATTTTGACTCATAACGGGAAGCCTCAGTTGCGTACAATTATGATTTGTATATTTGTTTCCACAAGGCAGCATATTTAATTAAATATCTGTTGGTTAAATTATGCTGGCAAACAATTGGTGAAATTTATTGTTTGTATTTATCCCCCAGAAACAACTTGTCCGGACGAAACTGATATTCGTAAATATACGGTGTAAAGAAAAGCAGAAGATGACAGAAGATGTAATCATTATCGGGGCAGGGGCCAGTGGCCTTATGATAGCCGGCCGACTCGCAGAAAAAGGATTAAATGTACTTGTACTGGAGGCAGATTCAAGAACAGGTGGAAGAATTCATACCGTGCAGGATCCGTCATTTCCCGCCCCATTGGAACGGGGTGCCGAGTTTGTGCATGGACACCTTCCGGTAACGCTTGGGTTGCTGGATGAGGCCGGAATAAAGTATGAAGAGGATACAGATGTTACGCTCCAGATCAATAACGGAAAATGGAATAACTCAGAAGAGTTTATTGACGGTTGGGATCTGGTTATGGAAAAAATGGCCGGTTTGAAAACAGATCTTTCCC
>JBEVNF010000468.1:0-3478 GCA_040508255.1 Flavitalea sp. | reverse complement strand
TCTCCCCACTGGAATCAGTATATCAAGGATTGGCCAACAAAATACCATCTCTCTCCACAACGTCCCGATCTGTTAAGACCTTTTGAGGAAGCCTTCCGTGACAGATCAATTCTTGAAATTGGTTGTGGTTGCGGTGCTATCACCAGGTTTCTTGGTGAGGCGGGTGCAAATGTAACTGCACTGGAAGGCAGCTTTCGTCGTGCTAAGATCACTGCTGCAAGATGCCGCGATCTTTCAAACGTGGAAGTTGTTTGTGATAATTTCCAGGATTTTGTTTCGGATAAAAAATATGATTTTGTTGTTCTTGTCGGCGTTCTCGAATATAGCAGTGTCTTCGTGAACAGCGAATCACCGGCACACGATGTATTGCTGAAATCAGCTTCTTATATGAGTGGTGATGGTAAGATCATTGTTGCGATTGAGAATAAACTCGGTATGAAATACTGGGCAGGTGCGCCGGAAGATCATGTTGGTGAAGCTTTTTTCGGAATAGAAAATCGGTATCATTCAAAAACTGCGCGTACATATGGACGTAAGGAACTGGCTTCGTTACTTTCTGAGGCAGGGTTTGGCGAGCAGGAGTTTTTGTTCAGTTTACCTGATTACAAGTTGCCTTCAATAATTCTTCGTGAGGCTGCGCTTGAACCCGGCGGTCCGGATCTTAAGAATCTGATCGTTCCGGCGACTGATCATCCGCAGTTCAAATCATACTATCCAACTTTTTCTCCCGAAAGAACCTGGCAGGAAGTTATAGATAACGGCTTGACCGCGGAGTTTGCAAACTCGTTCCTCGTAGTAGCTTCGGCTACTTCGGTAAACTCATTGCTGCCGGCAGATCATCTTGGATATATATATAGCTCAAACAGGCATCCGGCTTTCAGGAAAGGAAATGTTTTTGTAAAGAAACATGATGGTGTTTATATAGAGCGTGTACTCATCAACAAGGAATATCCTGCACCCGCTGACTTCCTGTTGAAACAAGAGCTTGTTACTGAAAAATACATCAGTGGCAAAATCATGTTTATCGGTTTTCTTGAACTCATCACCAGGCGCGGTTGGTCCGTCGGAGATATAGTTGCATGGGCTAAACCATGGGTAGATCATGTGAAAGCACTTGCTTCAGATGATCAGATGATCCCCGGCCAATATCTTGACCTTACACCCATGAATCTGCTTGTAATGCCAGACGGCAATACAAGGCATTTTGACCAGGAATGGGTTGCACAGCAAACCTTACCATTATGGTATGTGCTATATCGTGGTTTGTATTTCTGCTTTTCAAGGCCATTGTATTTTCATGTTCCGAAACATGGAACAGCAGTACATGCATTCCAGCTGATCAATGAGATTATTGGTCATTTTATCACAACAAAACCTGATCTTTCTGAAGGATTCAAAAAACTTGAACATAAATATCTTTCTCCGGTCAGTCTTACTCCAGACTATGTACCTGTTGATTTCAGGATCAATCTCTGGGAACATAACAAGGAAGCAGTTGATGCGCGTGCTGCATTGCATTCAACCAAAGTACAACTTGAGGTAGCAGAAACACAACTTGCCGAATCAAGGAAGCTGAACGACGAAGTAAGAAAAATAAATTCTCATCAAACACAGGAAATAGCAAGACTCCAGGCAGAAGAACAGCGTGCGATTGCACTCGATGCTGAAAATAACAGGTTGAAACGTGATGTGGAATGGTTCAGCAACACATATGAGAAACGTGGCATGTTCGGAGTGATGAAGACCAAGTTCAGGAACTTTGTTAAACGCGTATATCTTTTCATACTGAACTTCCTGGTAAAGCTTGGTTTTGTTCAGAAGAGATACGTGATGAAATATATGCTGGAGTACACAAGAGATAATGGACTTGGTACAGCCATGCGTAATGTTAAGTCGAGTGTAAAAGAACACGGTATTGGTGCTGTTACACATGCCAGAAAATATGCGCTGGAAGCTATGAGTCGTGAAGCTTCTGCGAAAGCACCGGTACCTGTTGCAATAGTAGAAGAGGATTTGTATCCTGAATCACAAATGATTGAGGATATAGAAGCGTTTGCCGTTAAGCCTTTGTTCTCTATCATCATGCCGACTTATAATACTAAGCCGTCCTTGCTAAAGATGGCGATTGAGTCAGTACAGAAACAGGTATACACAAACTGGGAACTTTGCATTGTTGATGACGGGTCGAAATCAGAAGAGACAAAGGATTACCTGAAGAATTATCCCTCAGATCCGCGGATCAGATTAGCATTCCAGGGGGCAAATGGCGGCATATCAGCAGCATCAAATGAAGCGATAAAAATCAGTACTGGTGACTATCTTGCGTTGTTTGATCATGATGATGAGCTGGCACCTGATGCTCTTTATTGGATGGTGAAAGAGATCAATCAACATCCTGAAGCAGAGATCATTTATACTGATGAATGTAAGAAAAACGAGGCGGGTGACAAGAGTGACTATTTCCTGAAGCCTGACTGGAGTCCGCAACTCATGCTGAACATGATGTACGTGGGGCACTTCACGGTATATCATAAAAAGTTCCTGCTTGAGAAGGTAGGCATGTTCCGATCCGAATATGATTTCTCGCAGGATTATGATCTGATGTTGCGTGCAACAGAACAAACAACGGCAATCAGGCATATTCCTAAAGTGCTTTATTACTGGAGACAAACAGAGGGTTCTGCAGCAGTTGGCGACAAGCCATATGCACGTCAGACAAATATTAAAGCACTCGAAGATGCTGTGCGTCGCCGGAATATTGATGGAGAGGTGATTGAATTGCCAACCGCAAACAGGGTGAAACTGAAACTTTCTCTCAAACCTTTTGTTTCTATTATTATTCCTACAGATTCTTATGATAATCTTACTGCCACCATCGAAAGTATTGCGGCAAGTACTTCATATATTAATTATGAAATAGTTCCGGTTACCAACTCAAAGCTGATTGGACAACTTGATAACAAGTACCCTGATCTTCCGATGAATTTCGTCCGGTATGATAAGCCTTACAATTTCTCGGATAAATGTAATGAAGGTGCGAAAGGATGTAAGGGAGAGATCGTTTTGTTTCTGAATGATGATGTAAGACCTTTGCAGGTTGACTGGATCGAAAATACTATTGAATACCTTGAGCTGCCTGGTATTGGTGGTGTATCTCCAAAGCTGATCTATGAGGATGATAGCATTCAATATGCAGGTATGATAACAGGTGTGCGAAATCTTACCGGTACATCTTTCCATTGTTATCATCGCGATTCAACTGCGTATATTAATTTCCCGCAACTTACACGGGAAGTATCAATATTGTCTGGCGCATGTCTGGCGATGCGCCGCGATCTGTTTCTTGAAGTAGATGGTTTTGATGCTGTCAATGCACCGAGTGCTCATTCTGATGTTGATCTTTCTTTTAAGATTCTTGAAAAAGGTTTGAGATGTATTTACACTCCCTATGCCGAGCTCAGACATATCGGGCATCTTT
>JBEVNF010000237.1:0-3310 GCA_040508255.1 Flavitalea sp. | reverse complement strand
GACACACAGTTTGCATATAGCATAGCAATAGATTCCGAAGGCAATACCTATTTATCTGATCGTGACAACGGCTTTATTTATAAAGTAAAACTTGATGGAACAAAGACGCTGTTTGCTTCAGACTTTTATGGTTTTGGTTATGGCGCTGCAGTGGATGAAAACTATCTTTATTTATCTTCCTGGACTGGAGAATGTACAGGCGTTTGTATTATACGATATATCCTGGCAAATCCTGAAAACGGATTTGAAGTTGTATTGAATGCTGATTCGCATGCGGCAGGCATGAACCTTGTTATCCGAAACGGGTTTTTATACTATGCAGGTTTCGACTGTAATATGATAGGACGTGTTAACCTGGCAGATCTTACTGACGAAGTGTATATCAGCAGCGGCATTGATCAGCCATGGTCACTTGCATTTGCACCAAATGGTGATCTTTATGTTGGGAACATGACCAGCAGCACGATTGCAAAATTTCCTGCAGGCGAAACCAGCAATCCTGTCTTTATCGCGGACAATATCTATCCTTTCGGTATTGTGGTCAGCTCCACGGGTAATCTGCTGGTTGCCGACATCAGAGGTATTTATAAATTCAGCCCGGATTATACCACAAGAGAATTGATCTATGAACATGAAACGCAGGGATTGAATCAAAACATCAATGGTTTGATCGTTTTCTCCGGCTCGCAGGGGACGGGCATCCTGGAGAACAGTGCGATCCTTTCCGGTACTCCGGGCCACGAACATGTGGGTATGCATCCGGTAAGCATTGTTGCTTCAAATGGCACTGATTCAACCATTCAGAATTTTATTATCAATGTTACTGATCCGAACCCACCGGTTGTTAAATCATTCAGCCCGGTCAACAACGCGGGTGATATTTCATTGGATACCCTGGCACGGATTATATTCAGTGAACAGGTTCTGCCGGGAGGCGGAAAGATCTATCTGCGGAGTGCAGCAACAGGTGCTGAGATCAGGTTCTTTGAGCTCTCGGATCCGGAAGTACAGCTTACCGACTCTGTTCTCTCAATAAGGTTGAACAATCTTCCGACTGCCACAAAGATTTATATCACAATGGATGCAGGACTTGTTCTTGATCCATCCGGCAACAATTTTGCGGGGATATCATCATCTACTGAATGGGCATTTACAACATATAGTAAACTCAGTCAGACGATCAACTTCGGTGCGATCAATAACGTTGTGTATGGAGATGCTGACATTGATCCCAATGCTGCCGCTACATCCGGATTGAACGTTACTTACTCAAGCAGCAATAACAGCATTGCAACCATATTGAATGGAAAGATCCATGTCATAAAAGCGGGAGCCGTTACAATCACTGCATCGCAGGCCGGAGATGTAAATTATAGAATGGCTGAACCGGTTTCTCAAATTGTGACGATAAACAAAAAATCTGTAAAGGTTACGCTGCATTCAAAATACAAAATCTATGGTGACGAGGATCCGGCGCTCACATACGGAGTTGAAGGACTGATTGCCGGCGACTCAATTATCGGTGCTCCGGGTTGCGATCACAGTAAGAATGCAGGAATTTACCCGGTAACATCAGGAACAATAAACGGCGGTGACAACTACGAAATCCAGCAGATCATTGCAGCGGAGTTTGTGATCAAACCCGCAAAACTGATCATCAGTACAGACAATGTTTCGAGAACCCAGGGTTTTCCCAATCCTGTTTTTAAATTTAAATATAACGGGCTAAAAGGAAACGATCTTCCTTCTGATCTTATTACTGAAGCAAGAGCATTCGTAAATGCCGGAGCCAATTCTCCGATAGGCAGCTACGAGATCAGGATCACAGGTGCGTCGTCGCCGAACTATGAGATCAGTTATATAAACGGTACGCTGAGTGTGATCCCTGCAAATGAGTCGGTGATCAGGGTTTGGCAGACAAACAGAAGTACAATTGCAGTTAGAATTTACGCAACAACTAAACAGCATTCTGTACTCACCCTATTTAACCAGGCCGGACAACCATTGTATCGTGTAAAACATGGGTTGCAGCCAGGTGTCAATTCGTTCACAATACCGGTACATTCATCGGCTCCGGGAATTTATATTCTCCAGGTTGTGGGTGAAAATATCAATAGGGTAGAGCGGTTCAATGTGATACAATAATAATGATAAATAGAAACAAGCGTGTCCCGCATGAAGAAACGCGGGACACCCTTGTTTAATAAATGATCTGCTGCCCAGGTGCAACATCATTGATATGTATCATTTTCTGCTGGCGATATTCCTGGTATAAACGCTGAATATCTTCCGACGAATCACCAATGAATGGCCCGTGACTGACTATTTCATCATGTTGCGGCTCACCTGCATAAAGAATAATTCTTGCGCCTTTTTCGCCGCCTTTGAGTTGAACGATACTTTGCTCCTGATCGTGATCAAACCGGTCCAGCCAGCCAACTTCGTCCTTTGTAAGTAATCTTTCATCTTCACCGATTTTAAGATCACCATCAATCACATACATAAATGTTGTGAATCCCGCAGGCAATTGTTGCTTGAATTCTCCACCCGGTTTAATGTTGATATCGGCAATGATGATCTTTGTATAGTTGAGAAGAGGTGATTGTACACCGGCAAAATTTCCGCTATAGACCCTCGTCTGTGCACCGTCAACACTACTTACCGGCACCGCTTCCAGGCGCAGATCCTGCACCCTTGGTGCGGTCCAGCGATCCTTCTTTGGCAGCGCGAGCCAGAGTTGCAACAACCTTAACCTTGCTTTCTTTTCTATTGTTTCCGTGTGAATGATACCACTGCCTGCGGTCATCTGCTGAAGATCACCGTCTTTCATTTTATGTTTTCCATCACCCAATTCTCCTTCGATTAGCAAAGTGACAGTTTCAAATCCTGCGTGGGGATGCGGACCACCAACCGGCTCACTATCTTTTTTATCAAGCATATCATCCATCAATAAAATGAACGGATCCGACTCGCGGTATCCAACCTGGATAACCGGTCGTGCCAAATGTCCTGCACCAAGAAACCCGCGCTCACCTTCAGGTTTGTATTTGTTTATCAGCTTCCTGTGAATAGCCATTTTAAACTCCTTTTTATATTAGTTTATGAGATTTTGCGGGCCAGCATTTTTACGTCACAAAGTTAGCTACATTTGCTATATAAAGTATAGCACTATCCTTTTTGATAGTAAAAGCACGCAAATGAAAACAGCCGCAGTTAAAACGCAGGAAGCCTGTGTAAATATGTTAAGACCTGTACGCGATGCCCTTGAAGTATTACAGGGGAAATGGAAGCTCCCGATACTGGTATCACT
>JBEVNF010000410.1:0-4730 GCA_040508255.1 Flavitalea sp. | reverse complement strand
GAAAGCGAAGGCTTGAAATTTATTTAAAACTGATTCCGCTGCACCAAGAGCGGAATCAGTTTTTATATTAGAACGTCGGGCAAAGACTTTGTCTTCTGTCGCCGTTGTAATCACTATAAAATCCATTGTTGATCAAAGCAAACTCAAAGGCACCTCTTGAGTTATTATACTGTTTCATTGATGAGGTAGTGGCATCATAGGTAAAGACCAACTTTACGTTTTTCCATGAAAAACCAACCATCGGGATCACTGATTCGTTCAGCCTGTAATAAGCGCCGCCGATAAGTTGTATTTCTCCATCACCTGAAAGATTGTACTGAAGATTACCACCAACAACCAGCTCTGAAGAATTGGCCTGGCGGCTGTAATAGCCCATCGGGTTTACGATCACTTCATTATTCATCTTGATGCTGGCATTTACAAAGGCCGTATACCTTGGCATGATCCGGTTTTCAATACCCAGGGAATCTGCTGAAAAAAAACTTTCCCTAGGACTGTTGAGGTGCATAGCAGACACGCCGGCATTGATGTATAACTGATCCGTAGGAAAAAACGCATAGTTCAGTCCCACCTGCATGTCAAGATAATTGATCGATCCCCGCTCAAATACAACACTTGTTGGAATATTAGTGTCGAAAAAGGTTCCGTTGAACTGATCGGGAAATTTAAGATCATTCAGATTCACGCGTTTATTTGCCCAGCCTACATTAAAGCCGGCAGACAACAGGTGACCCGTTCCCAGCATCTGGTGATAGGCGAGAGAGCCGTACACTTTGGTTGATGCAAGACTTCCGGAACCTGCCACGTCACGAAGTATCACACCTCCGATACCCAGCCATCCGCTTTCAATACGATCCCTGAATACCTGTGCATCACCCCATACGCTCATCGTTTTATAGGGGGTATTCATAATACTCGCCCACTGGTTGCGATAGTTTGCACCGATCCTGTAATCAGCGTCGGGAATGAACCCGGTGTTGGCAGGATTAGTTGTGAGCGGCGAATTGAAAAACTGTGAAAAATGCAGATCCTGTCCGTGAGCTACCGCCACAAACCCTACGAGCATTGATAGAACCAAAATCCGTTTGAACATCTTAACCTCCGTTCTTTTTACCTGAGCAATGTTATGTCGCCCGTTTTCCTGGTAGTTGTGCCATCACTGAATTCAACATCCAGTGTGTAGGCATACACATCCATCGGTTGTGGCTTACCGTTAAAGTTTCCATCCCATCCGATCCTTCGATCATTTGTTTCAAATACTTTCTGACCCCAGCGATTGTATATCCTGAAGATCATCCTTGCTATACCAAAGCCTTCCACTTTTACGATCGCATTTCTTCCGCCACGTCCCGGAGCAAAAGCATTTGGCACATCCAGCAATGGCCTGATACGTGCTTCCACGTTACGGCAGATAGTATCGGTACATTCAAATTCATTGTATGTGATCAGGCAGGCGCGGTAAACATCAGTTGCATTGTATTGATGTGAAACCGGTGCCATAGTGGTCGTAACCGTAGAATCTCCATCTCCAAAATACCATACGTACCGAACACCTCCAGTTGACATATTTGTGAACAAAGCCGGCTTGTTAATTTCCGGTGGTATTGGTGATACAGAGAAGTTTGCGGTTGGCTTCACATTCACATTGATCACCCGTACCGTTGAATCGATCAGGTTACATGTATTCGGATCGCGTGCGATCAGTCTTACTGTATAACTTCCAACATTTGGATAAAGGTGAACAGGATTTGTTTCTGTTGAAGTTGTTCCGTCACCAAAATCCCAGAAGAAAGTTTCACCTGCAAGTGATGTATTGTCAAATATCGCAGTGTATGGGGCACAGGCAGGTGTAGGAACAACAAACTGTGCTTTCACCAATGGCGATACCCTGAGCACCGTAACAAGTGAATCCGGCGCGTTACAATAATTGGTATCGATCAGTACAAGTCTCGCATTGTAAGTTCCTGCTGCTGGATACCTGTGTGTAATTGCTCCAGGGCCGGCTGCTACTCTTGGTGAACCATCACCAAAATCCCACACAAAACTATTTGCGGTGAATGGTTTTCCCGGAGGTGCGATCGAGATATTATCAAATCTGTAATTAAGGTCCTCGCATGGAGGCAGCTTTGTAATATTTGCTGCAATCTGCGCGCGATCTGCACGAACCCGGATGGTGGTATAGGCAGTGTCGCGGATATTACAACTTGTTGAATCGATTGCAATGAGTCTTACCCGGTAGTCACCAACATTCATAAATGTGTGACTGACCTCGAAAGAATCAGTAAATACATCAGGAGTACCATCTCCAAAATTCCATTCGTATTGGAGCGCGTTCCTTATAGTGTCACGAAGTGTTACCGTAAAAGGAACACAGCCAGTTGAGTCAGGAAAATCACCCACAAAAGCTTTCGGTCCTGCTGCAACACCGGAAAAGTTAAAAGAGATTTTAACAGCACCAAGGTTACATCCGTCACGCCCGGTTCCATTCACCGGACCCACAACACCTGTTGTGATCGGGTAGGGTCTTGTGATCTGAGAAGGTCTGCTTCCAAAACAGTTTGCGCAAAGAGCCTGGTAAATCACACCCTGCTGGTCATAGCGGCTTGTTCCTCCATCTACGTGTTCACCCTCTCCACCATCCTGCCCGAAAAACGAACCGTATAAAACAGACGTCACATCTTTTTTCAGAACGATAAAGTAAAAGTCACGGTTGTCTGTTACTGTTTTGATCGCATCAGGAGTGATAGGCATGCCCGCAACACCCGCTGTGTTATATGAATCCTGGCCTGACTGGATCCATCCTCCCCAGCCGGAGATATAAATATTTTCACAACGGTCTACCAGGAAGGCAACTGGTGACATGTTGGGTCGCCGGTTACCGGTTCCAAAAACCGTTGAATATGTAAATGCTGAAAGATCCGGTACCAGTTTCGCCACAAACTGACTTGAGTTTGCAACAATCGGTGTTGCATTCACAACCGGCCAGGCACCCTCACTGATCCCCATGATATAAGGTATACTCAGCTTGTCGAATTTAATACCGTAAATAAGGTCTGTGGCAGCAGTTCCAAGATATGTTGACCTTGTTATAGCAGAACCATTGTTTGAAATGATCGCAACAAAACCATCCGCAGAACCGCCATTGAAAGTGCCACCAATGGTACCTCCCTTATTGCCGGGGAAGTTGTTGCTGGCCGTAGCGCCTGCTACATAAATTTCGCCTGTTGTTGGTCGCACTTCAAGAACGAATGCTCCATCGTTTGCAGAACCTCCAAGGTAACTGGCAAATGTTACTGCATTACAGGAAGGATTTATTTTTATTACAACACCATCCTGACCGCCACCCGAATTACGCTGAAACGCACCGGCGGTAGAAGGAAAATTATTTGATTGGGTCTGCGAAGCGACATAAATATTCTGCGCAGCATCAATATTTACTTCAGCTCTTGAATCGTCACCGTAAAAACGCATGAGCGAATTCTGGCCAATCGAACCGCTACGGTTTCCAACATCAGTAATGTTGACGCCATCGTTGCCTGATCCGCCAATAACCATCGATCCAATCAGTGTTGAACCGTTTGCGCTAAGTTTTGAAATGGTGATATCGGCACCACCACCGGGCCCGATGCGATCAACGGTTTTTGGGAAATTATCGCCTGAGTAAGTTCGTCCGAGAATGATCAGGTTGCCTTCTGCATCTGCAATAAGACTGCTTGGATATTCATTGTTGTTTCCGCCAAGGTAAGTTGCGTACAGTCGTTGGGTACCCGTGGCACTGAACTTTGTAATACTTATATCCACCGGTCCTTCGCCCGAACCACTGCCAAAATTAACCTGGTAGGCACCCACAGTTGTGGGATAGTTTGGACCTGAAACCCGGCCGCCGGAATACAATGTACCATCTGGTCCTGGTGTAGCAGTAAATCCATATTCATCAGAACGACTGCCGGTAAAAGATGAGAAGATCAACGTCGGGTCAATTATCAGTGTACTGTTGGTGTTGTGATTCTTCACCCTGAAACGAACGGAGTTGTTGCCGATCAGTTCATAATCACAGGCCACGGATTGTCTGCCTTTCACATTGTCAAACTCATAACTGTAAGGAGAAAGCTCTTTTACCTCGCCCACTGATGTTTTCACAATAAGCTCGCGGTTCCTGATAGAAAGTTTATCAGCGCCATCAAATTTCATCACGATGTTGTTCACTGAACCCCCCGGATGCACGATGAAATCATATTTCAGCTGATTGTTTTCTGAATAATATCTCACATCAATATTCGGATACACGTTCTTATACAGTACCGCCTGGAAAATTTTTACATTGGTTTTCCATTTGGATGAATCAGATCCTATAAAATAGTTGTTATAGGTTGGGAGTACTTTATCAGGGATAATCAGCGGTGTTTTACTTGCGCCAACAAACTGTACATTATAAGCATGAGATCTTAGTGAAAATCCCTGTGGTGTACCAGGGTTCTGACCACCGGTTTCGGGTTCCCATGGTTTATGGGTTCCTTTATTATTGCCGGTTTTGATTACTCCATGCCCATCGATCATATTCCTGAAATCATCCTGGTTGTGTAGAACAACCTTGAAACCATCGGCGTGCAGATAAAATGCGCCGGAAGTCAGAGTGCCCTTAAACTTCACGTTCTGATCCCACTGTCCTTTATTCTCTATAAAATCAAAAGTGGTAACCTCCTCAGACTGGGCAGCAAGCCGTATCGTCG
>JBEVNF010000376.1:0-3943 GCA_040508255.1 Flavitalea sp. | reverse complement strand
TAATAAGATAGAAGGACCTCGATCTGCGGAAGCTCCATTGATTCAAACCTTGACTTGATGGAAGCTGTGTATGCCGCTATCACCTCGGTTGAAAGATCGAGTCGCGGTTGCAGATATTCACTTCTGTCGAGCGATTTTACCATAAGATTGTTCCCAGTTTTTTCCTTAAATATTGAGCGTGATGTGCTACAAAATCACGATCGGCATTCTCGGTAAAAGGAATAGAGCCCAGGTGATCCATGCCGGACCACCGTGAAATTTCAGATTCGTAATCGAGATACTGATCATTAAAGATCCATCCCTTTACGTTCAACTTTTTGTATTTGGCTATGTTCGCTGTAAGTAATGAATGGTTAATGCTACCAAGGTAATTTCTACTAATCAGGATGACTTTTGCATCGAGCGCCTTAATAAGATCTGCTACAAATTCATTATCATTTAATGGGACCATCAGTCCCCCGGCGCCCTCGACTATTAAGTTACGGGTATTTTTTGGAACCGAATCACAAATCTTTTGAAGCGAAATCGTCAGCCCTTCTTCTCTCGCGGCTATATGTGGTGATGCAGGTAATTTAAGTTTGTATACTTCTTTGTGTACCCGTGTTGCGCCATTGGTTATATGATCTCTTACCCACTCTGTATCCGTGCCCTCGTCAAAGCCTGCCTGTATTGGCTTCCAGTAATCGGCATCCAAAGCTTCTGTAAGGATGGCCGAAATAACGGTCTTACCTATCCCGGTTCCGATACCGGTTACAAAGATGATATTCATAGATATTGTATGATCAAAAAATGAGGCGTTATATCTAAAGCACGATAATTATGCCACGCGGTTTATAAAGATGCTGAAGATGGTAGTACCATAACTTCTTTGGGTTGCATAGTGCTCGTTCTTCTCATAATTGTTTCTTGGTGTATGTTCCAGCACGAACCACCCACCAGGATTAAGCAATTGCTTTTCAAAAACAACCTTCGGAAGATCATCTATGGTTGTAAGCGCATAAGGCGGACCGGCGAAAATAAAATCAAACTTCTCTGTACAACCAGATAAAAACCTGAAAACTTCCTGCTTTACAACTGAGATCTGGCTTAATGAAAGCTTTGCTGCGGTTGATCTGATAAATTCAAACATCGCGGGATCTTTTTCAACAGTGGTGATGTTCTCAGCACCACGTGATGCAAGTTCATAACTTATACTACCCGTACCTCCAAATATATCAAGAACCTTGAGCGATGAGATATCAAGATTGTTTTCAATCACATTGAACAGCCCTTCTTTTGCCACATCGGTGGTAGGTCTTGTATGTGGCATCTTTGCCGGTGGATTGATCTTTCTTCCACCAAGTTCTCCTCCGATTATACGCATAAAGCCATTCTGACAAGTGGTGAAAAATAATGCGGTGGAAATTCCTTCAGAATACCCGCCGGATCAATGGTCTGTGGCAATGCATCCCACACCAGGTGCTGAAAGTATTTTACCAGTTCAGCATACAGGATGGAATCCTCATCAATCAACCCGGAAATCTTCAATATGACATCTTCCGGTTTGATATCATGGGCATTCAATACTGAAAGAAGATAATAACTTACATCTTCCGGTGTCTGGTATATAAAGCTTTGCAGGATCAGGATCTCACCGTCCCTGAATGCACCAATCATGAATTTATCGGCATAGAACACCACTCTAATTCTCGGCATATCTGCCGGTGAATCGCGTTCAACCTGGTAAAAAGAAAGTTGTAAAGTATAGTAATGCCAGTAGCTTGATGAAGTATATTTTCCCTGGAACAGCTTATGGATCTCAGGTGGAATTCGGTATACATTGTAAACAGGCAGCACATCTATCTTCTCACTTAATACAAGACTTTTCTCTGCATCACCATACATCATGTTCAGCATTGGTCTGTTGTACGATGGCTCGAAATGCTGCTCCGGCACAATACTGCATTCGCTGTAGTTATATACCATGATAACCTTCGCGACTTTAACATTGAGAAGCTCATCATCACGAAGTATATCTGTCATGATCTCGCGACAAGTCCTTCCACCAAGTTCTTCGATGTTATAGTGTCTGAGCCCAAGCAATTTCTGTTTGGGTTGATTGTACCATACACATCCGAGAAAATTGGGTGAAACTTCAAGCACCATGATGCTTTGTTCCCATTCTTCTGCATTGGCGTTTTCGGGCACTATGTTGAATGATGGTCTGATCATAGGGTGCAATGATAACAAGATTATCCGAATTAATAATCCCGCGACATGGTTACTCCCAACCTGCCATGAAATTGTATAACCGGTGCCTGTAATTTGAAGATTGTAAGGCGGGCATTTATCACCTGAGGATAATTGGAACCTATCTCATCAAGAATATCCTTTGCGATCTTTTCAAGAAGAGGTGTAACGATATTCATTCGCTGCTGTATGATCTCAAGGAGCGATACATAACTTATAGTATCACTGAGATCATCAAAACCAATGCCTTTGTCATCCCAGGTTACATCCAGGCTAACCTCAAAGTCGCCGCCTACAAGGGGTTCACCATCGTAAACGCCATGCAGACCATGCAGCCTCATCTGGTCGAGCCTGATTGTAACCATTATAATGTTTTAGGATTGATCAATAACTATCAGCGCTTACTTCGAGTCCTTTTGCAGACAGGAATCTTTCAGCATCGAGTGCAGCCATACACCCACTTCCTGCGGCAGTAACGGCCTGGCGATAAATTTTATCCTGTACGTCGCCCGCGGCAAATACACCTTCAAGATTTGTTTTGCTGGTGCCTGGTATAGTTTTGATATAGCCGGCTTCATCCATATCAAGCCATTCTTTAAAAATATCTGAATTAGGCTGGTGACCGATCGCAACAAAGAATCCACTGACAGGGATTTCCTGTTTTTCACCGGTAACAATATTTTTAAGACGAACCTTTTCTACCTTATTTTCACCGATCACTTCATCGGTTTCAGAGTTCCAGTAAATCTTGATGTTTTGTGTTTTAAGCACACGATCCTGCATGATCTTGGAGGCACGCATTTCATCACGTCGAACTACCATGTGAACAGTGCTGCAAAGCTTTGAAAGATATAATGCTTCTTCCGCTGCTGTATCACCTGCACCAACTATAGCCACTTCTTTACCACGGAAGAAAAATCCGTCACAAACTGCGCATGCACTTACACCAAAGCCGTTCAAACGTTGCTCGCTTTCAAGGCCGAGCCACTTTGCAGAAGCACCGGTTGAAATGATGACAGACTCTGCTTCTATCAATTTTTCTTCATCTATCCACACTTTGAATGGGTTATCAGAAAAATCGACTTTTGTAGCAAGTCCAAAACGGATATCAGCACCCATACGATGAGCCTGTTTTTCAAAATCGATCATCATCTCAGGACCCTGAACTCCATCTTTATAACCCGGGTAGTTCTCTACCTCGGTTGTGATCGTCAACTGGCCACCAGGCTGAATACCCTGGTACAATACCGGTTTCATTCCCGCACGCGCGGCATATATCGCAGCAGTATAACCTGCAGGACCTGAACCTATAATTAAGCAATGAACTCTTTCTGTATCTTTTGTCTTCATATAATTTGAATTGTGCAAAATTAAGATTTTTTTAGTTTCCCTACTGTTAATGAATGGTCAGGATTGGTTAATCCGGTATCCTGTATCCCCTGTATTGAACAGCATATCCACCAAAATAACCCAGTGCCCCGTTACTGATGTTACCCAACACTTTTGTTGGTGACGAGAATGGGTTGCCTATTGACTGATAACTGTATTCTATCGTTCGCCAGAAATCGAAATTGGCCTTATCTATATTCGTCATCTTTACAGTGATCGAATCGCCCCTGTGGAAATAAGAATACTCATCAAAGTCAATGCTTTCATTCCTGTTCACTCCTTTTTCAATCTGCACTTTATATTGTGTACCGTCAACAATCTGGTC
>JBEVNF010000352.1:0-7467 GCA_040508255.1 Flavitalea sp. | reverse complement strand
TTGGTCCGTCTTTCGGTACCGCACCCTCAGGCACGTGAACGTGAATTGTCCTGGTGGTGAATAGTGTCGGATCAAAATCCAGTTTCCGCGCGTTCGAATGAAGAAAGGTTAGTGCAGTGGTAGCACTCTCTTTCATCACCTGCCCCAGGTTTCCTGTAAGTTTAAGCTCACCCTTTCCTTCACTGGTACTTGTTTCAACAAAAAGAATATCACCGCCTACATAGGTCCAGGCAAGGCCAACAGCTACACCGGGAATATTGGCAACCTTATACATCTCATTGCTGAAACGTGGCTTACCCAATATCTTCTCTACATCTTTAACCGTGATGGTCGGTTTCACCTTTTCATTCATCGCATACTCACGCGCTTCATAACGCATCACCGAAGCTATATACCTGTCAAGTTCACGAACACCACTCTCACGGGTATAATCCGCGATCACTTTCTCGATAACTTTGTCAGGCACATTGAATGCAACATCTTTCAGTCCGTGAGCATCTTTCTGCTTCGGCAAAAGATGTCTTTTACTGATCTCAATCTTTTCTTCTACAGCATATCCACTAAGATTGATGATCTCAAGACGATCCCGGAGTGCGGGCTGAATCTTGTTGATATCATTTGCCGTAGCGATAAACAACACCTTGCTCAGATCATATTCCAGCTCAAGATAGTTGTCGTAAAATGTATTGTTCTGTTCCGGATCCAATACTTCAAGCAATGATGATGATGGATCGCCTCTGAAGTCACTTCCCACCTTATCAATCTCGTCAAGTATGATCACAGGATTTGATGATTTGATCTTTCTGATGGATTGTATGATCCTTCCCGGCATCGCACCAATGTAAGTTTTACGGTGTCCACGTATTTCACTTTCATCATGCAGCCCACCGAGACTGATTCTCGCATACTTTCGTCCAATTGCGTTGGCAATACTTTTTCCAAGCGAGGTTTTACCAACTCCCGGAGGACCAAGAAAGCAAAGTATCGGACTCTTCATGTCACCTTTCAGTTTCAGAACCGCGAGGTATTCAAGAATTCTGTCCTTCACCTTGTTCATGCTGTAATGATCCTTGTCAAGGATTTTCTTCGACTTCTTAAGATCATATTCATCCTTCGTGTAATCCTGCCAGGGCAGATCAAGCATAAGGTCAAGATGATTGTATACAACAGAATAATCAGGTGTGGTAGGATGCATACGTTCAAGCTTCTCTATTCCTTTACGGAACATTTCGGCTGCAGCTTCGGGCCATTTCTTGCCTTCTGCTTTTTTCTGCATTTCACGGATCTCACGATCATTCGAATCTCCGCCCAGTTCGTCCTTGATACTCTTTAACTGTTGCTGTAAAAAGTAATCACGTTGTTGTTTGTCGAGTTCTGTTTTGGTTTTTGTGGTAACCTTGTTTTTCAACTCGGCAAACTGCAATTCCTTCTGCAACAACTGCATCAAAAGATCAGCTCTGTCCTGTATATGATTCAATACAAGAAGCTTCTGCTTTTCAGCAAGATCAGTATTAAGATTACTTGAAATGAAATGGATGAGGAAAGAAGGATTCTCGATGTTCTTCAGGATGATGCCGGCTTCTGAAGGAAGATTGGGAGACAACTGGATGATCTGCGATGCGAGATCTTTGATGTTCGCAACATAAGCCTCAAAGTCCTCATTTTCTGAAGTGCTTTCATCTTCAAGAACGTTGATCTTTGCTTTGAAATAAGGATCCTCAGAAACCACCTTTTCAACCTGGAAACGTTTTTTACCCTGGATGATCACGGTCGTACCACCATCGGGCATTTTTATCAGCTTTATGATCTTTGCAACCGTTCCGATATTTTCCAGATCTGTCACAACAGGATCTTCCACACTACTGTCTTTTTGCGCTACAACACCTACCAATTTGTCAGCCTTGTATGCGTCATTGACTGCCTTGATACTTTTGTCGCGACCCACGGTTATCGGGAGCACAACTCCCGGAAAAAGTACTGTATTTCTGAGTGGAAGAAGGGCAAGTTCATCGGGGATCACAGTGTCAGCGCCGTTTTCCCCATCGTTTTCATTGAGCGGGATGATCGGCATAAAGTCCATATCATCCTCAGGATTAAACAAATAATTTGTTTCTTTCATTGTACATATTAACTGTGACAAAATAGCAATTCCCCCGGGAAACCCGGGGGAATGGTATATAGGTCAAAGTTAATGCCTAAAGTATCTTCAATCCCGCGTAAACCTGGAATCCGGTATTCTTCCACTTGTTTGAATTATCAAGCTCGTTGATATTGTTCAAACCAACCTGGTAGCGACCTCCAACACGAAGTCCACCAAGATTCAACTGCACACCACCAAGCATGCTAAAGTCACCGCTTTTAAAAGCGTTACGACCGTTGTCAACCAAACCATCCTCCTTGTTGATCAGTATCCCAAACTGCGGACCTACCTGGAACGTGATGAATTTCGCTGGACGCAAGTTCAGGAGTAAAGGAATTGAAAGATAATTGAGCTTTACGTTTTTCAGATCGCTTGTACCACCTGGCACAACTTCATTAAAATCATTTGATGTTCTTGTCTGGTACTGGTTCCACAAAACTTCGGGTTGAATACCGATCTTGTCATTGAAATAGAGTTCAGCAAAACCGCCGAGACTGTAACCAAATTTGAATTCTTCATCGAATCCTTTCCCGTCAACTTTGGTGATGTTGGCTCCGGCTTTAAGACCCACACCTTGCGCAAAGCTTACGCTACCTAAAATCAGAGCAATCGCTAATAAACCCAGGGTTTTCGTTTTCATGTTTTTCGCTTTATAAGTTTTCAATACATCTCCAGTCAAGTTACATGCCACACGAAATATGTTGCTGTTAATAACCATTAACAAGCAACACGATTTAAGATAAAATTTGGATAAATGGATCGTGTATGATGAACATGATCACTATGACAACTGTATGCGCGATCAACACTATCAGGTCGCTTCATTTATTTTCAAAAACACAAAAGTCCTTACCACTATTAAGCGGCAAGGACTTTCAATTAAGGCGATTTTTAAGCCAGTGTCAGGACTGTTATCTCGGGTAGTATTCCTACCCGTCCCGGGTAACCGATAAAACCAAAGCCACGGTTCACATATAATTTTTGATTTTCATTTTCATATAATCCTGCCCACTGTTTGTACATGTACTGAACAGGGCTCCATCTGAATCCCGGTAACTCAACCCCAAACTGCATTCCGTGTGTATGACCAGCAAGCATAAGATCTACATCCTTATACTTTTCGAGTACCTCAGCCTGCCAGTGACTGGGATCATGACTCATAAGAATTTTGAATGGTATTCCTTCCGTACCTGCATGAGCTTCCGTCATCTTACCATACTTTGGAAAGTTTCCTTTTGCACCCCAGTTCTCGATTCCTAATAAAGCGATCTGCTCTCCGTTTCTTTCAAACTTAACATGTTCATTCATCAGCAACTTCCAGCCAAGCTCACCGTGTATCTCCTTTAGCCTGTCAAGATTTTTTGATTTGATCTCCGCGCTCTCCCACGCAACATAATCACCATAGTCATGATTACCCAGTGTTGAATAGACACCCATCGGTGCTTTCAACTGGCTGAACACATCCATATAATCATCCATCTCTGTAGCACGATCATTTACTAGATCACCGGTGAAAAGGATCAGGTCCGGTTTTTCTTTCATGATCTTCTCCACGCCATGCATCACTGCTTTTTTATCAGCAAAACTTCCTGAATGTATATCAGAGATCTGAACAATTTTAAGTCCTTTGAACGCTGCGGGAATATTTGAATACTTCAGCTTTCGTCTTATAACCTGGTAATTGTACTTATTGCTGAATCCATAAACAAATGTTGTCATCAATCCGCCGCCTACTGCTATACCAAGCCAGCTTAGGAAAACGGAACGTGAAATTCCTTCACCATTTTCAGATTTATCAGACGCAACTTTTTTAACAACCCAGGTTACACCTCTTCTGAGATCATCGACAAGAAAAAACACCGAAGCAAGCAGTTTCGCAAAAAATAAACCGATCAGGATCGCGAACAAGTATGTTCGCAGACTGCGTGAAATATTTTGTTGTGTGAGATAGGGTGTCGCAAGAACGATGCCCACCGTTGCAACGGAAACAAGCCAGTAAACAACTGTAATGATCAGTCTTGTTTTTGGGGTTGCATTAATTGTCAAAGACTTTACTACCTGGAAAATATAAAGGTCCATCAGCAATGTGATCGCCATGATGACCCAGAGAAAACCTGTGTTACGCATTTTTAGAAAATTGTCGGGGCGCTGGATTTAAAATCTTGTGAATTCGTCCAGTTGAAGTTTGATCGCCTGTAATGTTGCCGCATCCCTGATAACACCATCGGGATCCATCAGTTTGTCGACCGATGAGATCGGGATCTTGTTTGGATGCACAACCACGTTCAGGAAGTGAAGAATACTTGTGAGATGCTCGATGCCCCGCAGGTTACCGGCCCTTCCGGTTGCTATTCCTGTGAGCATCGCCTTTTTACCGTACCATGTTTTTTTGTAGCTCGAAATGTCAAACATCAGCTTCAGGATTCCGGGAATGCTTCCATTATATTCCGGAACGATGAACACAAATTTTGTGGTTGGATCCAGCACCTTTGCCTCCAGCTCCACAAATTCGGGATCCTTGACCAGCCACTTCCAGCCTTCCAGTGAGAAATACTGCACATCCAGGCCTCGCTCACGTAATAATTCAAAATATTGCGTGGCAACCTTTGCTGTATTGCTGTTTGGACGGTTGGTAGCCGAAACTACGGTATACAAATCACTCATATTGACGAGAATAACATCCGGAAACCCGATTGGTTGCCGCAATTTAGCTTACGAAGCTTTATTTTTGCAGACTAAAAAAATTTCCGTCCGAAATTCACGTGCCGGCGCGGGTTTTCCGGCCACGCCTTCCGTTTAAACTCCAACTGATTGGTTTGACGGATGAATCTGTATTATATTGTACGGCAAGTTTGGGCATAACTTAATTTTGCCGTTTTGACGATTGTAAACATCTTTACCGTTATCACTGATAAATAAAATTTAATATAATAGATGGCGAGAGTAATAGGCGTCGCTAACCAGAAAGGTGGCGTAGGAAAAACAACTTCAGCAATAAATCTTGCTGCAAGTCTTGCGGTGCTTGAATTCAGAACCTTGCTGGTTGATGCCGATCCCCAGGCCAACAGCACTACCGGTGTTGGCTTCGATCTCCATAATATCAGGCAGAGTCTTTACGACTGCATGGTGAACAACACTCCTGCAGCAGACGTGATCCTGAAATCAGAAATTCCAAACCTGGATGTCATTCCATCTCATATCGACCTTGTTGGTGCCGAGATTGAAATGATCAACTATCCAAACCGCGAAACTGTTCTGAAGAACATCCTCGCACCGATCAAAGACGATTATCAGTTCATCATCATAGATTGTTCACCTTCATTGGGGTTGATCACCGTAAATGCGCTTGTTGCTGCTGATTCAGTGATAGTGCCGGTGCAAACAGAATTTTTTGCGTTGGAAGGTCTTGGTAAATTGCTGAACACGATCAAGATCGTACAAAGCAGACTGAACCAGGAACTGGCGATAGAGGGGATCCTGATGACAATGTACGATGGACGCCTTCGTCTATGTAACCAGGTGGTTGCCGAAGTGCGTAAACATTTTGATGAAATGGTTTTTAACACGATCATTCATCGTAATACGCGTATCAGCGAGGCTCCGAGTGTTGGTAAACCAGTGATTTTGTATGATGCGCTCAGTAAAGGTGCCGTGAATTATTTAAACCTGGCAAAGGAAGTATTGCAGAAAAACAATATGACCCGTATCAGCCAGGAAGAAAGAATACTTGAATAAATTATCCCAGTCAATGACTACGCCTAAATCTAATAAAGACGCGCTCGGAAAGGGTATCAGATCCCTTCTTCAGAGCATCGACTCTGACCTGAAAACAAATACAGGTTCGTTGAAGTCTTCCGTTGTGGAAGCTGCCACCACCATGCAACGTATCAAAGTTGCTGATGTTGAGCCGAATCCAAAACAACCCCGTCGCGATTTTGACGAAACTGCCCTGAAAGAACTTTCAGCATCCATCAAATTGCACGATCTCGTACAACCGATCACGGTTACATCTATAGGCAATAACAAGTTCCGCCTCATTTCCGGTGAACGTCGCTGGCGCGCAGCAAAGCTTGCGGGTCTTGTTGATGTTCCTGCTTATATCCGCCAGGCAAATGACCAGGAGTTACTGGAGCTTGCCCTGCTTGAAAACCTCCAGCGGGAGGACCTCAACGCAATGGAAGTTGCGCTCTCCTACAAACGTATGATGGAAGAACTTAGTCATACACAGGAGGAGGTTGCAGAACGTATGGGTAAGGAAAGAAGCACAGTGGCCAACTATATCCGTTTATTGAAACTTCCGCCGGATATCCAGGTGGCAGTTCGCAAAGGTGATATCAGTATGGGTCATGCCCGTGCGCTTGTGAATGTTGATACGGTTGACAAGCAGCTGTTCATCTTTAATGAAGTAAGAAACAAAAATCTTTCAGTGCGCCAGACAGAAGAGCTTGTGCGTAAGCTCTACAAGGCCGGCACTCCTGTTAAAGATTCCGTAAAACCTGCACTGCCGCCGGCATACAAACAAATAGAGGATAATTTAGCATCGCATCTCAGTACCAAAGTGAAGCTGAATCATAACAAAAAAGGATACGGTAATATCACTATTGAGTATTTTTCGATCCAGGATCTTAACAAGATACTTGATCAACTGGGCATCACCGTTAGCTGATCATTGCAAATCTGAACAGAAGTTTGTTTCCGGTATGAGGATATTTTTTGCGTTCTTCCTGTTGTTTACCTTTCATTCTGCATTGTACTCTCAACAACGGGATACTACAGGATTGCCTGATTCATTGTCAAGACTGAAAGCACGCGACACTGTCTTACGCACCGGCAACGATACGGTTCCGGGAACTATCGTTACGGCCGACACCGTGATCACTGCGCTGAAAAAAGATACCGTTAAAAAACACGATCCACGAAAAGCAACGATCCGTTCTGCGATCATACCGGGTTGGGGACAGATCTACAATCGTAAATACTGGAAGCTACCTTTGGTTTATGCGGGGATTGGGATACCGGCTTATTTGATTGTTGATAATAAGAGGTGGTATGACAGGTCGAGATATGCCCTGGGTGTCGCGCAAGGAAATAAAGCTGATCCGTCGAATATCGATAGTGCAAAAAGCGTTCATCCTCAGCTAACAGCTTTGGTTGATGCCCGCGCCGTCAACTCCATCCGCAACTACCGCAACGAGTTCCGTAAAAATATGGACTACTCTATTCTTGTCACCCTCTTATTCTGGGGTCTCCAGGTGATCGACGCCACCGTTGATGGTCACCTCAAAGGATTCGATGTAAGTGATGATATCACGCTTAGGGTAAAGCCA